>NZ_JBEYVX010000106.1:0-19321 GCF_040644195.1 Streptomyces sp. NPDC047014
GTTCGCGGCGGCGGTGACCGTGGCCGCCGCCGCGAAGAGCAGCGCCAGCAGCACGGCCGTGCCCGCGACCCAGTACGTACGGGGGATCGCGCGGCTCACTTCGCCGTCAGCCCGTTCGTGCAGGCGGCGCCCGGCTCGGGGGTCTGCTCGCCCTGCACGTACTTGGTGAAGAACTGCTTGACCCGCGGGTCGTCCGCGCTGTCCACGGTCAGCTGCTTGCCCCACGCGCTGAGCATGATCGCGCCGGTCTGCTCCTTGACCGGGCTCATCAGGGTGTAGGGGGTCTTGCCGACCGTCGCGGCGAGCTTGTCCACCTCGCCCGCGGCCGCCTTGTCGCTGTACGTCACCCACACCGCGCCGTGCTCCAGCGAGTGGACGGCGTTCACCTCGGGCACGGGCGTCTTGTAGACGTCGCCGTCGCAGTTCATCCAGCGGGGGTGGTGGTCGCCGCCGACGGGCGGGTTCATCTCGTACTTCACCGGGGTCTCGACGTGGTTGCGGCCGAGCTTCTTCACGTCCCACAGCTGCTCGCCGTCGACCGGCTTCTTGCGGATCTCCTCCGCCTCCTTGCGCAGCTGCTCGGCGGCCTGCTGCTTGCGCTTCTCGTCCTGCTTCTGGTCGATCAGCACCCAGGCGCCGAAGCCGACGAGACCGCCGACGATCAGGGTGGAGAGGGTGATCGCGATGGCCTTGTTGCGCCGCTCGCGGGCCTTCTCGGCGCGGCGCATCTCGGCTATGCGGGCCTGGCGGGAGCTCGGGTCCGCGGCCTGGTTCAGGTGCTGGTTCTGGTTCTGGGGGGTCCTGCTGGTCTTGCCGGCCATGTGCCTGGTTCCTTCGGAAGAATGGGGGGTGGACGGAACGCAAAACCGGACCCGTCAGGTCCGCAGCACCTGGAGGACATGCAGGTCGGGGGCCCGGGCCAGCGGCGCGGGCGCCCGGACCGGGCCCGCCCCGCCCGCGGGCGCGGCGGTCGGCGCGCCGCCGCCCGCCAGGGTCACGGGCGGCGGGGGTACGGGCAGCACCGCGGGCGGCACGTGCGCGCGCGGGGCGCAGCCGGGCAGGTCGTACGGGGACACGCAGACGGCGCGGGCCGCGCCGTGGGCCGGACCGGTGGCCCGTACCTCGGCGGAGCCGGTGTGCGGTTCGCCCGGACGCGCGCAGAGGAACAGCGCGCCCGCGAGCACCACGAGCGCCCCGAGCCCGCTCAGCAGGACGGCACGCCGGAGCGGGGAACGTCTCCGACGCCCCCGCCGCGTGTGCTCCCGGCCCCCCATGGGCGCAGATGGTAATGCTCATGACCGGGCCGAGGTCAGTGCGGGGGTGCCGCGAGCTTTGCGGTGTGCGTAATGTGGCGGAAACCACCACGGGCGATACTGGGCCGGCCCGACTGCGCCCCGACCCTCCAGGCGGTGGTGCACAGGCCGTCTGAACTGCGAGGATGAAGGCATGGACAAGCAGCAGGAATTCGTCCTCCGGACGCTTGAGGAGCGGGACATCCGCTTCGTGCGCCTGTGGTTCACCGACGTACTGGGCTTCCTCAAGTCCGTCGCGGTCGCCCCCGCGGAGCTTGAGCAGGCGTTCGACGAGGGCATCGGCTTCGACGGCTCCGCGATCGAGGGCTTCGCGCGCGTCTACGAGTCCGACATGATCGCCAAGCCGGACCCGGGGACCTTCCAGATACTGCCGTGGCGCGCCGAGGCGCCGGGGACGGCCCGGATGTTCTGCGACATCCTCATGCCGGACGGCTCCCCGTCCTTCGCGGACCCGCGCTTCGTCCTCAAGCGGATCCTCGCCAAGACCTCCGACCTGGGCTTCACCTTCTACACCCACCCGGAGATCGAGTTCTTCCTGCTGAAGGACAAGCCGCTGGACGGCTCCCGCCCGGTGCCCGCCGACAACTCCGGCTACTTCGACCACACCCCGCAGAACGTGGGCATGGACTTCCGCCGCCAGGCGATCACCATGCTCGAATCGATGGGCATCTCGGTGGAGTTCAGCCACCACGAGGGCGCCCCGGGCCAGCAGGAGATCGACCTCCGCTACGCCGACGCCCTCTCCACGGCCGACAACATCATGACCTTCCGCCTGGTCATGAAGCAGGTCGCCCTGGAACAGGGCGTCCAGGCCACCTTCATGCCGAAGCCCTTCTCGGAGTACCCGGGTTCGGGCATGCACACCCACCTCTCCCTCTTCGAGGGCGACCGCAACGCCTTCTACGAGTCGGGCGCCGAGTACCAGCTCTCGAAGGTCGGCCGCTCCTTCATCGCGGGCCTGCTGCGGCACGCGGCGGAGACGGCGGCGGTCACCAACCAGTGGGTGAACTCCTACAAGCGCATCTGGGGCGGCTCCTCGCGCAGCGCCGGCGCGGGCGGCGAGGCCCCGTCGTACATCTGCTGGGGCCACAACAACCGCTCGGCGCTGATCCGCGTCCCGATGTACAAGCCGGGCAAGACGGGCTCGTCGCGGGTGGAGGTCCGCTCGATCGACTCGGGCGCCAATCCGTACCTCACGTACGCCGTCCTCCTCGCGGCGGGCCTCAAGGGCATCGAGGAGGGCTACGAACTCCCCGCGGGCGCGGACGACGACGTCTGGGCCCTCTCGGACTCGGAACGCCGCGCGATGGGCATCGAACCCCTCCCGCAGAACCTGGGCGAGGCCATCTCCCTGATGGAACGCAGCGAACTGGTGGCGGAAACCCTGGGCGAACACGTCTTCGACTTCTTCCTGCGCAACAAGAAGCAGGAGTGGGAGGAATACCGCTCGGAGGTAACGGCCTTCGAACTCCGCAAAAACCTCCCGGTCCTCTGACCCCCACCCCAGCACCACCCCGGGCCGCCGGCACCCAGCCGCCGGCCCGGAGTCGTTTCTCCGGGTCCGGGTCGGCCGACTCCCGCGTGGCAGGGCCTGAGGGGGCGTGGGGGAGGGGCGTGTGGGGGAGGAACGATACTGCTGCGGGCATTGGAGTGACATGGCGTTCCCGGGCGGGGGGTTCGGGTGTTGGACCGGCCGACGCGCACTTCGACCAGCGCGTCGTGTCACGGATCCTTAGGGGAGTCATGCGTATTCGTTCTGCTGTCACCGCGTCCGTCCTGGCCGCCGGCATCCTGCTCGGCGGGGCCGGCGCCGCCCTGGCCAACGACGGGGTCGACATCGACTACTTCTCCGGCGGCCGCGCGGGCTTCTCGTCCGAGTGCTCCACGCTCGCCGCGGTCCCCAGCAACCGCCCGGCCTTCTCCGGCCCGATCTACACCTCGACCTGCGCCAAGGACGGCGAGTTCGAGTGGGCCAAGGGCCACCACCTGGGCGCCTGACCCGGGCGGCTCGCGTCCCGGGGGCGGAACGGCAGGCTTGTCGCTGCCGGGCCGCCCCCGTGGCGTTTCCGCCCCAGCCCCCGCCCCCGCCCTCGCCCCCCGCAGCATCAGACCCCTCAGCGGACCGCGCGGTGCCAGGTGGGGCGCGCCGGGGTGGACGGGGTGGTGGAGGTGTGGAGTTCGGCGTCCAGGCCGAGGACCGTCGTCGTGGTGGTGCCGGACGGTTCGAGTACCGCCGAGGGGGCTCCCGCGAAGAGCATCCCGGACTCCGCCCACGCCGGCGGGCCGCCCAGGCCCGAGGTGCTGACCGTACCGCTGTCCGCGCGCCCCGCCACATGGCGGCCCGCCGCGCCGACCGCGCCGTAGCCCGCGCGGCCGCCCGCCTCCGTGACGCTGGAGACCTGTGGCCGGGCCGCCGCGCCCGCCGTGACCAGGGCCGTACGGACCACCCCCGAGTCGGGGCGGCGGAAGTACAGCCGGACGCCCGCGCCGTCCGGGGAGGCCGAGAGCGGGACCGTGGTCGCGGGCAGGCCCGTGGGCTCCGGGCCGCGCAGCGGGCTGTCGGCGGCGGACTGGGTCCAGGCCAGGACCGAGGTCGTCGTCGTGGCGTACACGTGGTGGCGGCCGGCGGAGTCCACCGCCGTCACCGGGTCCCCCTGGAGGTCCTCGCCGCCCAGCCGCTGCCAGGGCGAGAAGCCGCCGTCCGGCTGCTGCGCGCTGGCGCGCAGGGTGCGGCGCGCGTCGCGTACGTACACGGTGAGGCGGCCGCGGGCGTCGACGGCGGCGGCCGGGGCGCTGATCGCCGAGGTGCCCTCCTCGTCCGTGCGCTCCGGGGTGCCGAGGGACTGCCAGGGCCCGAACGGGCCGTTCGGCGCGGACTGGACGGCGTACACGATCTCGCGCCGGTACTCCGGCGAGGCGGGGCTCAGGGTGGTGCGGGTGGCGAGGACGCCGACCGTGCCGCCGGGGAGGCGGACGGCGGTCGCGCCGGGGTCGATGCCGGTGCCGGGGAGGAGGTTCGGGCCCTGCCAGACGCCGGAGGAGTCGCGGGTCCAGTACCCCATCTGCCCGTCGAGCGCGGCGAAGGCCCAGAGCCGGCCGGCGGTGCCCTCCGTCAGCCAGGAGGTGCTGTCGGCGCGGGTGTAGCGCAGGGACTGCGCCCAGTTGCGGCCGGTCGGATTGCCCGCGACCTTGCGGTCGCCGCAGCCGGACGGGCTGCCGCAGTAGTCCTGGCGGTCCTGCCAGGCGTAGGTGCGCAGGTAGTCGGTCTTGGCCTCGGCGGTCTGCGGGTCCAGGGAGTGCGGCAGGGTGCTGTTGTGGTAGCCGAGGTAGTTCTGCACCGTGAAGTGCGGGCGGCGCTGGACGCGGGCGGCGTAGGCGGCGGTGCCGGCCTGGACGAAGCGGGCGCCGTACATGTGGTCCTGGTGGTCGGTGTAGCGGCCGTTGTCGCCGTAGCGGCCGGGGGTGGGGTCCTGCATGCGGACGGTGGTCGGCCGGTACTGCTCCAGGATCCCGGCTATCGCCTGGACGAGCTGGTCCTTCGTGTACGAGAACGGCTGCTTGACCGGGGTTCCGGAGGTGAGCTGGGAGTTCAGGGCGTGTATCCGGCCGTTCCAAAGGCCGCGCAGGCTGTCGGGGGTGTCGCCGCCGGTGCTGCGGGCCTCGCGGAGCATCAGCCAGACCAGGTGCACCTGGGGTTCGGCGAGCAGTACGTCGACCTCGGCGCGGCCGCCGCCCGCGGTGGGCAGGACGGTGCGCTTCCACGCGCTGGTGCGGTCGCCGGTGGCCATCTGGGCGTAGGCGGAGCGGATGCCGTTCTGGCGGGCCTCGGCGTAGTGGGCGTGGTCGGCGGGCTGTTCGGGGTCCTTGGCGGCTCCGCCGCCGGCCTCGTTGCGGCCGTCGGCCTCGCCGGAGGTGAGGTAGGCGGTGGTGACCTGGGTGCCGGAGCGCAGGGAGCGGCTGAGGTCGGGGTTCATGAAGAAGAGGTCGTCGTCGGGGTGCGCGACGATCTGCACGACGGAGCCCGCGGTGACGCTGGCGGGCAGGACGGCGGGCTTCTTCTCCTGGCCGGCCTCGGCGGCGGTCTGCTGGCCGGTGGCCACGGACAGCACACCGGTGGCGCCGGCGCCGGCGGCCACCACGGCGAGCAGGACCGCGAAGCGGCGTCGGGTCACGGGCATCGGGCTTCGCCTTGCGTTCGGTCCGGGGGCGGGGGGAAATCCCGCCGAGCGGTGGGGAAGAGGCCCGAACGGGTGGTTTGGTTCACCCGTGAGGGTGAATGGGGGGCGCGAGATATGGAGTCGGCCGGTCCGGTTGCTGCCTGACCGGCGGGCGGCCGCCTCGGCGGGGCGAACCGGAGCGCCGGCGCCGGGCGGTTGAGGCCGGCTCGCGGTGCACGGGCCGTACGGGGGCTGCCGCGGCTGCGGCAACCGGTGCGCTGCGCGCGGCGGTTGGGGGCGGGGGCGGTGCGGGCCTGGGGCGGGGGTGCCTTCGGGTTGGCGGTGGCCGTACGGCTGCTGCGCGCGTGCGCCGGCCTGGCTGCGCCGGCCCCGGCGGGGGGTGTCCCTCCGGCTGCGGCGGCCCCGCCGGGTGTACCCACCGGGCTGCGCCAACCGGGCTGTGCCCGTCACTGGGCTGCGCGGGCCGCACCCGGGCGGTGTCCGCCCGCTGGGCGGTGCTCACGTCCCGCCGACGGCTGCGCCCCTCACGGCGCAGGGGGTGTCCAGGCCCGGCGGGCAGAGCCCACCGGGCGGTCTGTCCACGTTCCGCCGGAGGCTGTGCCCGCCTCCGCGCGGGCGGTGTCCAGGCCGGGGCGGGCGGAGCCCACGGGGCGGTGTGTTCACGTGCCGCCGGAGGTTGTGCCTGCCGCCGCGTGGGCGGTGCCCAGGCCCGGGCGGGTAGAGCCCACCGGGCGGGTGTGCCCACGTGCCGCCGGAGGCTGCGCCGGTCGCCGTGCAGGCGGTGCCCCAGGCGGGCAGAGCCCACTGGGCTGTGTGGCAACGTCCCGCCGACGGCCGCGCCGACCGCCGTGCGGGCGGTGTCCGAGCCGGGCGGGCGAGCCCACCGGGCGGTGTGTTCACGTCCCCCCGACGGCTGCGCCCGCCGCCGTGCAGGCTGTGCCGAGGGGCGTGTGGGCGGTGTGTCCACGTCCCGCCGACGGCTGCGCCCGCCGCCGTGCAGGCTGTGCCGAGGGTCGTGCGGGCTGGGGGCGGGCCGTCAGGGCGGGCGGCGGGGGGATGGCGGCGCAGGTCGTTTCTGTCGCGCGGCGGTTTTCCCTGATGGTTCGTCGGCGGGCGTCAGTCCGACGTGCCTCCGGAGACGTGCACGTGCGCGGAGTCGTGCTCCTCGAAGCGGATGCCGACGCTCAGGTAGTCGGCGTTGCCGTTGTCGGTTCCGTCCGCGGGGGCGGCGGGGCGCGCGCACAGGTCGGCGTTCACGCAGTCGCTGTTGACCCGTGCGTCCGGGTACGTGCTGCGCAGCCACGCCTCCGCCTCCGTTCGCGAGGTCTGGAAGTGGATGTTGTACCAAGTCGTCTGCCACTGCCCCCTCGTGCACTTCTTGTTCCGCGCGGTCTCAGGGGGAGGGGTGGCGTGAAGGAAGCGGACGGCCTCGCCGCAGGCGGTCGGAGCCTTTCCGTCCATTTCCTGGTCGGCCCCGTGGAGCCACCATCCGACGAGGGCCAGGAAGGTCACCACCCCTCCGGCCGAGAGCCAGAGGACGGTCCTCTTGCGTTGTGTGGACAAGGAAAACCCCTCGTGGAACGATCACTGAACATGTTCAAAGATGCGTCCCGGACATTATCGGTTCCCCATCACGCCCGGTCGAACGGCAAAAACCCGGGTCGACGGAGCGGCGGTCCGCCCGTGGGGGCCGGCGCCCCGGCGACCCCCGGCCCGGTATCCCTTCCGGCCACCCCCGCACCCGGCGTCCCACCCCCCGGACAGCCCCCGTAGCTTCCGCGCTCTCGCCGGATAGGCTCGGGCAGGTGAGACCGGGCGGCGGCGCCGCGTAAAGCGACGCTGCGGAAAGCGGCACAGCGGCACAGCGGCGCAGCAGCGCGGTGTGCCCCGACCGGCGGTGACGAGTGCAGGAGGTGGCGGGATGGTGGTCCCGGGGCGGCGGAGCAGCACGTTCATCCGGCTGCTTCGCAGCGGGTTCACCGATCCCTCGGCCGCCGCGCGGCTGCTCGACGCCGAGGCGATGGCCTCCGTACGGGCCGATCCCGTGCTGCTCGACGCGCTCGGCGCGACCGCCGATCCCGATCTGGCGCTGCGCGGGCTCGTCCGGCTGGCCGAGGCGCAGCCCGAGCGGGAGCGGCCCGGGCTGCTCGACACGCTCATCAGCGCCAAGCCCCTGCGGGACCGCCTCCTCGGCGTGCTCGGCGCCTCCGAGGCGCTCGGGGACCACCTCGCCCGGCACCCCCGCGACTGGCTCGACCTCGTCACCTACGAGGCCGTCGACCTGCATCCCGGCCTGCCCGAGTTCGAGCAGGGGCTCGCGGACGCGCACGACCCCGTCGCCCTGCGCGTCGCGTACCGCCGCTGCCTGCTCTCCATCGCCGCCCGCGACGTCTGCGGCACCATCGACGTCGCCCAGACCGCCGCCGAGCTGGCCGACCTCGCCACCGCCACCCTCCGCGCCGCCCTGCGGATCGCCTCCGCCGCCGCCCCCGAGGACGCGGCCCGCTGCCGGCTCGCGGTCATCGCCATGGGCAAGTGCGGCGGCAACGAGCTGAATTACGTATCCGATGTCGATGTGATCTTCGTGGCGGAGGCCGTCGGCGCCGAGGCCGGCGGGGCCGACGAGGCCAAGGCGCTCCAGGCCGCCACCCGCCTCGCCTCGCACCTGATGCGGATCTGCTCCGAGACCACCGTCGAGGGCACCATCTGGCCCGTCGACGCCAACCTCCGCCCCGAGGGCCGCAACGGCCCCCTCGTCCGCACCCTCGCCTCCCACCTGGCCTACTACCAGCGCTGGGCCAAGACCTGGGAGTTCCAGGCCCTCCTCAAGGCCCGCGCCGTGGCCGGCGACGCCGCGCTCGGCGCCGACTACATCGCCGCCACAGGGCCCCTGGTCTGGCAGGCCGCCGAGCGCGAGAACTTCGTGGCCGACGTGCAGAAGATGCGCCGCCGCGTCGTCGACAACATCCCCGCCGCCCAGGTCGACCGCGAGCTGAAACTCGGCCCCGGCGGCCTGCGCGACGTCGAGTTCGCCGTCCAGCTGCTCCAGCTCGTGCACGGCCGAAGCGACGCCACCCTGCACTCCGGCACCACCCTCGACGCCCTGCACGCCCTCGCCGCCGGCGGCTACGTCGGCCGCGCCGACGCCTCCCAGCTGCACGACGCGTACCGCTTCCTGCGCCTCATGGAGCACCGCATCCAGCTCTACCGGCTGCGCCGCACCCACCTCGTCCCCGAGGACGAGGCCGACCTGCGCCGCCTCGGCCGCTCCATGGGCCTGCGCACCGAACCGGTGGCCGAGCTGAACAAGGCATGGCGCCGGCACGCCTCCGTCGTGCGCCGCCTGCACGAGAAGCTGTTCTACCGGCCGCTGCTCGACGCCGTCGCCCAGCTCGCCCCCGGCGAGACCAGGCTCTCCCCGCGCGCCGCCGGCCAGCGCCTCGAAGCCCTCGGCTACGCCGACCCCGTCGCCGCCCTGCGCCACCTCGAAGCCCTCGCCTCCGGCGTCACCCGCAAGGCCGCGATCCAGCGCACGCTGCTGCCCGTACTGCTCGGCTGGTTCGCGGACTCCGCCGATCCGGACGCCGGCCTGCTGAACTTCCGCAAGGTCTCCGACGCCCTCGGCAAGACCCCCTGGTACCTGCGCCTGCTGCGCGACGAGGGCGCCGCCGCCGAGAACCTGGCCCGCGTCCTGTCCGCCGGGCGCCTCGCCCCCGACCTGCTGCTGCGCGCGCCCGAAGCGGTGGCCCTGCTCGGCGATCCCGAGGGACTGCAGCCCCGTACGCACGAGGCGCTGCGGCAGGAGGTGCTGGCCGCCGTCGGGCGCGCCGAGACCCCCGAGACCGCCGTCGCCGCCGCGCGCGGGGTGCGCCGGCGCGAGCTGTTCCGTACGGCCGCCGCCGACATCATCGGCGCGTACGGTACGGAGGACAGCCCGGCCGAGGAGGACCACGGAGCCCTGGTCGACCGGGTCGGCGGCGCCGTCTCCGACCTCACCGCCGCGACCGTCGCCGGCGCCCTGCGCGCCGCCGTGCAGTCCCACTTCGGCGACACCCTGCCGACACGCTTCGCCGTCATCGGCGTCGGCCGCTTCGGCGGGCACGAGCTCGGCTACGGATCCGACGCGGACGTGCTCTTCGTCCACGAGCCCCGCGAGGGCGTCGACGAGCAGGAAGCGGCCAAGGCCGCCCAGACGGTCATCGCGGAGATGCGCCGGCTGCTCCAGCTGCCCACCGCCGACCCGCCGCTGCTCATCGACGCCGACCTGCGCCCCGAGGGCCGCTCCGGCCCGCTCGTGCGCACCCTGGCCTCCTACGCCGCCTACTACCGGCGCTGGTCCCTGACCTGGGAGAGCCAGGCCCTGCTGCGCGCGGAGCCGGTGGCGGGCGAGGAGGAACTGGGCCGCCGCTTCATCGAGCTGATCGACCCGCTGCGCTATCCCGTCGAGGGCCTGGGCGACGACGCGGTACGCGAGATCCGGCGGCTGAAAGCGCGGATGGAGTCGGAGCGGCTGCCGCGCGGCGCGGACCCCACCCTGCACACCAAGCTCGGCCGCGGCGGGCTCAGCGACGTGGAGTGGACCGTCCAGCTGATGCAGATGCGGCACGCCTGGGCGGAGCCGGGGCTGCGCACCACCCGTACCCGCGAGGCCCTGGCCGCGGCGCACGCGGCCGGGCTGATCCCGACCGACGAGGCGCGGATCCTGGACGAGGCGTGGGTACTGGCCACGCGGGTGCGCAACGCCGTGATGCTGGTCCGCGGCCGGGCCGGCGACACCTTCCCGGCGGAGGCCCGTGAACTGGCCGCGGTGGGCCGCTACCTGGGCTACGCGGAGGGCACGGCGGGCGAGATGCTGGACGACTACCGCCGCATCACGCGGCGCGCCCGCGCGGTGGTGGAGGAGCTGTTCTACGGGGGGTAGCCGGGCCGGAGTCGGCTGCTACGACGCGGCGGGCCGCGGGACCCCTGGGGGTGCCGCGGCCCGCTCGGCGTGGGGCGGTGAGGTCAGCGGGAGGCGCCGAACGCCTGCGTCCAGTAGTTGTTCGGCTGGGCGAGGCCGATGCCGATCTCCTTGAAGGAGCAGTTCAGGATGTTCTGCCGGTGGCCGGGGCTGTTCATCCAGCCGTCCATGACCGCCTTGGGGGAGCCGTAGCCGTAGGCGACGTTCTCGCCGTAGGTGCTCCACGTGTATCCGGCGCGGGTGATGCGCTGGCCCGGGTCGGAACCGTCGGATCCGGTGTGGGACATGTTGCTGTGGGATGCCATGTCGGCGCTGTGGTCCTGCGCGGCCTGCGTGAGCTTCGCGTTCAGCGTGACGGCCGGGCAGCCTGCGGCGGCGCGCTCCTGGTTGACCAGCGCGAGGACCTCGGCGGCGGCACCCGTGGCGGGCGCGGCGGAGGGCTTCACGGGCGCGGGCGCGGGGGCGCTCGCCTGCGGCTTCTTGGTGGCCACCGGCGGCTTCGCGGGCTTCCGCGCGGGCTGCGGCTGCGGGGCGGGCTGCTGCGCGGGCTCCTGCGCCGGGGCCTCGGAGGTCTGTACGACGGGCTGCGCGGGCGCGGCCGGGTCGCCCGGGGCGGCTTCGGCGGGGCCGGCCGGGCCGGCGGGCGGCGCGCTCGGCAGCGGGGCCTCGGCGGCGGGCGGGGTGGCGGGGGCCGCCTGGTTCGCGTACCGCCAGGGGTTGTGCTCCTGCCGGCTCGCGGTGGGGGTGCGGCCGCCGTCGCCCGAGTCGAAACAGGCCATGGCGGCGGTGGGCACACCCACGATTCCGAGGGCGCTGACGGCTATGACGATTTTCCGGTACTGCTTCTTCTTCCGATGCTTCTGCATGCGTGACCTCATTCGGTGATCGCGAAGCTTCCGGCGCCGGAACTGCGACGACGCCGGAGGAGCGGCCATTCTTAAAAGCCCGTGAACGGCCTGGCAAGTTTCCGATTCCGCTCTGGCCTGCGCATTCGGCACCCGGCTTGAAACGGGGGGAGGAACGTGCTTGGTCACGATCCGATCACTTCCGCAACCGGCTGAGGGGTTCTCAGAAACGGCCGTGACCTGGGCGGTCGGCGGCGGGGTGAGCGGTAGCGGGGATTCCGTTCCCGTAGGTGAGGGGAATGTCGATTCCAAAACGGACAAATATCGAAATGTCGACGGGTTTGGCTGCCCTAAGGGGGTGGACATGCCGTCTGCCGCCGAGTGAGGCATGTCACGTTTCCGCGCCGGAACCGTTCGCGTGAGCTGGCATGATCGCGGGGCGAGGAGGAGGCGAACGATGTCGTTCGAGGAAAGCGTGCGGGCCCATCCGGCGAAGTATTTCGGCGTGGGGAGGGACAGCCCGGAACTCCCGACGGAAATTCTCCAGCGGGTGGTGGAGGACGCCCTGCACCACCCCGGCGACGGAACGCACGGGCGCATCGTGGTCGAGATCGCCTCGGATCTCTGTTTCACGGTGCGGGACGACCGCCCGCCCGCGGCCGGCGAAGGGGGAACACCCCGCCCCGCTTTCCACGATTCCCGCCGCGCCCCCGCGGCGGCGGCCGCGCTCAGTACCCGTACGGTGGTCGAGGTCCGGCGGCAAGGCCGCGGCCACCGCCGGGAACTGGCGGGCACGGTACCGGCCGGCGCCCCGGAGGAGTTCCCGGCGCCCGGCGACCCGGACGGCACCCGGACCACCTTCCACCTGGACCCCGCGTACATCGCCCCGGGCGAGGCCATCGCCTGGGCCCTGCGGCCGGAGGAGCTGCACGCCGGGCACTGCCGGGTGCCTCTCGCCCCGGCGGATCTGGTGATCCACGATCTCCGCGCGGACGACGCGCCCCCACGTCCACCGCGCCCGCGTAACCTCGTTACGCATGAGCAGCTTTGAGGAGATCAACGGCGTCCCGGTCCTGCTGTGCGCCCCCGAGGGCGAACCGATCGCGAGCGAGGCGGACGCCGTGGACCTGGTCGGCAACGCGGCCTGGGGCGGCGCGCGCTGGGTCGTCGTCCCCGTGGAACGCCTCGGTGAGGACTTCTTCCGGCTGCGCACGAAGCTGGCCGGCGACATCATCCAGAAGTTCGCGAACTACCGCGTGGGCCTGGTCGTCCTGGGCGACATCTCCCCCCATACGGAGACGAGTTCCCCCCTGCGGGACTTCGTCCGCGAATGCAACCGAGGCACCCAGACCTGGTTCCTCCCGAACCTCAAGGACCTGGAAACCCGCCTGACCGCCTGAGCCCGCTGAGCCCTACGCGCTGCCGCGGGCCCTCCGGTCCGCCGCCACCGTGTCGTGGCAGACGCAGGGGTGGGGGACGACGTGGGCGTTGGCGATGTACAGGAGGAGGGCGCCGTCCTCGGGGCATTGGAGGGCTACCGAGATCCGGTGTGCCGCCGTGCCGTTCTCCGTGAGGGCGAAGGCGGCGGCCGCGTCGAACCCGCCGCCCTCGGGTCCGCACAGCTCGCACGCGAGCGCCCGCACCTCGACCCCGCCGCCGGCCGGCTCGGGTGGAGTGGCGGCCCGTGCGAGGGCCAGCAGGTCCGCATGGCCGGGCGCGGGCCCGCCCTCGCGCGCGATCCAGGTCATCGCACCCGGGTCACGCGCGGGTGCGGAAGCGGTTGAGGAGGTCGGAGGCCGGGTGGGGGCCCACCGGGAGGGGGTGGCGGGGGAGGCGGTGGGGGAGGGAGCCGTACCAGGTGCGGGAGACCGTGTAACCGAAGGCCAGGCAGATCATGCCGCCCACCGCGTCGAGCCAGAAGTGGTTGGCGGTGGCCACGATGACGACCAGGGTGGCCGTCGGGTAGAGCAGGCCCAGGATGCGGGCCCAGGGGGCGGTGGCGACCGCGAAGATCGTCAGGCCGCACCAGAGCGACCACCCTATGTGCATGGACGGCATCGCCGCGTACTGGTTCGACATGTGCTTGAGGTTGCCGGAGGCCATCGAGCCCCAGGTGTGGTGCACCAGCACGGTGTCGATGAAGTTCTGCCCGTTCATGAGCCGGGGCGGCGCGAGCGGATAGAAGTAGTAGCCGACCAGCGCGACGCCCGTGGTGGCGAAGAGGACCATGCGCGTGGCGGCGTACCGCCCGGGATGGAAACGGTAGATCCAGACGAGGACGCCGATGGTCACGACGAAGTGGAGCGTGGCGTAGTAGTAGTTCATGCCGACGATCAGCCACGTCACGGAGTTGACGGCGTGATTGACCGACTGCTCCACGGCGATGCCGAGGGAGCGCTCGACGCCCCAGATCCAGTCGGCGTTCGCGAGGGCGACCGCCTTCTGCTCGGGCACGGCGTTGCGGATCAGCGAGTACGTCCAGTAGCTGATCGCGATGAGCAGGATCTCGAACCAGATGCTCGGGCGGCGCGGGAGCCGGAGCCGGGCGATCAGGGCGCGGTCGGGGCCCGGGCGGGTCTCCGCCTCGACCTCTGTGGGTGAGGAGACAGCCGTCCGGGTTTCCAGTGTCTTCACGCTCGATTCACCCATGGGGAGAGAGTCTGCCAGATGCCTTCCCGCCTCCGATCATCCCGCGGGACTGTCTTCGGCGCAGCCGGTCAGTCTCAGGTACGAGACGTACTAGACCTCGCCCGTACGGGAGGGCTCGCGGTGGCGGCCGCGGCCCGAGGCGGTGGAGCCCCGTACGACGAGCTCCGGCAGGAAGACGAACTCGCTGTGCGGGGCCGGCGTACCGCCGATCTCCTCCAGCAGGGTGCGGACCGCGGCCTGCCCCATCGCCTGGACCGGCTGGCGGATGGTGGTCAGGGGCGGGTCGGTGAAGGCTATGAGGGGGGAGTCGTCGAAGCCGACGACGGACACGTCCCGCGGGACCTGGAGGCCCTGCTGGCGGGCGGCGCGGATGGCGCCGAGGGCCATCATGTCGCTGGCGCACACGACGGCCGTGCAGCCGCGGGCGATGAGGGCGGAGGCGGCGGCCTGGCCGCCCTCCAGGGTGTAGAGGGAGTGCTGGATCAGCTGCTCGATCTCGGCTTCGGAGAGGCCGAGGCGTTCCTTCATGCCGATCCGGAAGCCCTCGATCTTGCGCAGGACGGGCACGAAGCGCTTCGGGCCGACGGCGAGGCCGATACGGGTGTGGCCGAGGGCCGTGAGGTGGGTGACGGCGAGCTGCATCGCGGCGCGGTCGTCGGGGGAGACGAAGGGGGCCTGGACCTTGTCCGAGAAACCGTTGATGAGGACGAACGGGACGCCCTGGCCGCGGAGTTGGTCGTAGCGGGCGGTGTCGGCGGTGGTGTCGGCGTGCAGGCCGGAGACGAAGATGATGCCGGAGACGCCGCGGTCGACCAGCATCTCGGTGAGCTCGTCCTCGGTGGAGCCGCCGGGGGTCTGGGTGGCGAGCACCGGGGTGTAGCCCTGGCGGGTCAGGGCCTGGCCGATGACCTGGGCGAGGGCGGGGAAGATCGGGTTGTCCAGCTCGGGGGTGATCAGGCCGACGAGGCCCGCGCTGCGCTGGCGCAGGCGTACGGGGCGCTCGTAGCCGAGGACGTCGAGCGCGGCCAGTACGGATTCGCGGGTGCCGGCGGCCACACCGGGCTTGCCGTTGAGCACGCGGCTGACTGTGGCTTCGCTGACCCCCGCCTGGGCTGCGATGTCGGCTAGCCGTGCGGTCACGGGATTGGACTCTACCGGTCGGCGGTGCACGGAGGAACCGTGGTGCGGGGCGGCAGTGGGGGCTGGGGTGGGGGCTGGCGGGTCACGGGACCCACCAGGTGCAGGAGTCGGCGGGGAGGCGGACGGTACGGCCGTCCGTCTCGACGGGGGCGCTGGAGAGTACGGGGCGGCCGGGCGCGGGCAGTTCGACGGGCTCGGGGCGGGTGTTGACGGTGCAGGCGAAGCCGGGGCGGGTGAAGAGGAGGACTCCGTCGGGGGCGGGCTCCCAGTGCATGCCGCGGGGGTCGGCGGGGTTCCCGGCCTCGGGGGCACCGAGGCCGGGGAGGGCGCGGCGGAGTTCGAGGGCGGCGCGGTAGAGCTCCAGCGTGGAGTGGGGGTCGCCGGTCTGCGCGGCGACACTGAGCGCGGCCCAGCCGGCCGGCTGGGGCAGCCAGCTCCCTCCGGCCCCGAACCCGTAGGGCGGCTCGCCCCCCTCCCACGGCAACGGCACCCGGCACCCGTCCCGCATCCCGTCCTGCCCGTCCGCCTCCGGCGCGGCGTGCGGGTGATCGACGCCGCGGCCGGTCACTCCGACCTCCGGCCGGGGGGTGCGCGCCTCGGGCGCGGGGGCACGCCCGGCGGCGTGACCGCCCTCGGCTTCGGCCGCCGGCCGGGGGGAGGTGTTGAGGCCGCCCTCCGGGGCGGGGTACGTCGAGACGGTGATCGACAGCAGGGGTGTTCCCGGCGCGGGCGCGGTGGCGCATGCCTCGGTTCGGGCGGCCGGTTCGTACGCGGGCGTCAGGTGTGCCGCAGGCACGAGCTCCGGCTCCGCGAGGCACAGCCCGGCCTCCGGCCCGGTGGCGGCTGGGGCCTGCCCGTGCGCCTCCGGCGCGGGGCGCGGGCCCGGAGTGGCCTCCGGCCCCGCCCCGGGCTGCCGCCCGGCGGTGGCCAGGGCCCGGCCGTCCGCCTCCGGCGTGGGGTGCGGCCATGGCGCGGGCTCCGCCTCCGGCGCTGTGCCGGGCAGCGGCCCGGTGGTGGCCGTGCTCGGGCTGTCCGCCTCCGGCGCGATGCGCGGGCCGGGTGCCTGCCCGGCGGCCTGACCGCCCTCCGGCCAGGAAGGGGCCCCGTCCCGGCGGGTGTCCACCTCCGGCGCGGGGTGGGGTTCGGGCGCGCGCCCGGCGCTGGCCAGGGCCCGGCCGTTCGCCTCCGGCGCCGGGCGCGGGCCGGGCGCGGCCGCAGGTTCCGGCTCCGGGATGGCGGGGTTCGGGCGTGGCCCGTTCGCCTCCGGTGCCGGGCGGGGGCTCGGCGGGGTCGTGGGCTGCGCCTCCGGCGTCGGCTCCGCCTCCGGGCGCGGGCTCGGCGTGGTTTCGGTCCTCGCCTTCGGCTCGGACGGGCCTCGGCGGCCGCGGCGGAAGGCGGGGTCCTGGCGGGTGGTCGGGGGGAGGTCCAGGACCTCCGGGAGGCCCAGTTCTTCGCCCTGGTAGAGGTAGGCCGAGCCGGGGAGGGCGAGCATCAGGAGGGCTGCCGCACGGGCTCGGGAGAGGCCCTGGGGGCCGTCGCCGTAGCGGGTCACGTGGCGGACCACGTCGTGGTTGGAGAGGACCCACGTGGTGGGGGCGCCCACGGAGGTCGTGGCGGAGAGGGACTCGTCGATGACCGTGCGGATGGCGTCCGGGGCCCAGGGGCAGGTCAGGAAGCGGAAGTTGAACGCCTGGTGGAGTTCGTCCGGGCGGACGTACAGGGCGAGGCGTTCCGAGGTCGGGGCCCAGGCTTCCGCGACGCCGATGCGCGCGCCCTCGTACGAGTCGAGCAGGCGGCGCCACGCGCGGTGGATCTCGTGGACGCCGTCCTGGTCGAAGAACGGCAGCGGCTCGCTGCCGATCAGGGTGGCCTGCGCGCCCCGGCCGATGTCCGGCAGCCCCTCGGCCTTGACCATGCCGTGGGCGACGTCGATCCGGAAGCCGTCGACGCCCAGGTCGAGCCAGAAGCGGAGGACGGAGTCGAACTCCGCCGCGACCTCCGGGCAGGTCCAGTCCAGGTCCGGCTGCTCCGGGGCGAAGAGGTGGAGGTACCAGTCCCCGTCCGCCACCCGCGTCCACGCCGGCCCGCCGAAGATCGACTCCCAGTCGTTCGGCGGGAGAGCCCCGTCCGCCCCCCGCCCCCGCCGGAACAGGTACCGCTCCCGCGCCCCCGGCTCCCCGGCGAGCGCCGCCAGGAACCACGGGTGCCGCTCCGAGGTGTGGTTCGGGACCACGTCCACGATGACCCGCAGCCCCAGCGCGTGCGCCGCCCGCACCAGCTCCTCCGCGTCGGCGAGGTCCCCGAAGAGCGGGTCGACGGCCCGGTAGTCGGCGACGTCGTAGCCGCCGTCCGCCTGCGGGGAGACGTAGAAGGGGGTCAGCCACACGGCGTCGACCCCGAGGCGGGCGAGGTGGGGGAGGCGGGAGCGGACCCCGCGCAGGTCACCGATCCCGTCGCCGTCGCTGTCGGCGAAGGAACGCACGTACACCTGGTAGATGACGGCATCGCGCCACCAGTCACCGCTCGCAGTCGTCGGGTTGCTGTAAGCGCTTGCAAGGCCGACGGCCGTCGACTCATGGGTCATATCGGGGTCAACGCCGCGGCACGCCCCCTGGTTGCGGGCCCGGGCAGTCGAAGGTGACTCGAACTAACAGCAAGCTGCGGCAACCGTCCGGACACACGGATGTAACGATCAGCGTCGCTTGCAGAAAGTTTGCGCAAGGTCTTTCGGTCCTCTTTCAGTCTTGTTACGTTCCTGGCAACTCGGGACCGCGAGGGCGCGGCCGGGATCATCGAAGGAGTTCATATGCGGCGTGGCATAGCGGCCACCGCGCTGGTCGCGGCCCTGGCGCTCGCGGCGACGGCTTGCGGCGGTGACGACAAGGGCGACGGCCAGACCAAGGCCGGCGGCGAGCTTTCCGGCACGGTCACGTGGTGGGACACCTCGAACGACGCCGAGAAGGCCAGCTTCCAGAAGATCGCCGAGGCGTTCACCGCGAAGCACCCGAAGGTCACCGTCAAGTACGTCAACGTCCCGTACGGCGACGCCCAGAACAAGGTCAAGAACGCCTTCAGCAGCGGTTCCGACGCCCCCGACGTGATCCGCGCCGACGTCGGCTGGGTCGCGGACTTCGCCTCCCTCGGCTACCTCGACGAGGTCCCGGCCGAGACCGCGAAGAAGATCGACGCCGAATTCCTCCCGCAGGCCGCGGCGAGCGGCAAGTACGAGGGCAAGACCTACGCCGTGCCGCAGGTCATCGACACCCTCGGCCTCTTCTACAACAAGAAGATGCTCGCCGACGCCGGCGTCCAGCCGCCCACCACCCTGGAGGAGGTGAAGACGGCTGCCGCCGCCATCAAGGCCAAGAGCGGCAAGGCCGGCCTCTACCTCCGCGGCGACGACTCCTACTGGTTCCTCCCCCTCATCTACGGCGAGGGCGGCGACCTCGTCGACGCGAAGAACAAGACGGTCACCGTCGACAACGAGGCGGGCGTCAAGGCGTTCAGGACCGCCCGCGAGCTGGTCACCTCCGGCGCCGCGGTCACCAACGCCACCGACGGCTGGACCAACATGCAGACGGCCTTCAAGTCCGGCGAGGCCGCCATGATGATCAACGGCCCGTGGGCCGTCGCCGACACCTACGCCGGTGACCAGTTCAAGGACAAGGCCAACCTCGGCGTCGCCGCCGTCCCGGCCGGCTCGGCCAAGGCCGGTGCCCCGCAGGGCGGCCACGACCTCGGCGTCTACGCCGGCTCGAAGAACCTCGACGCCGCGCACGCCTTCGTCGAGTACATGACCTCGCAGGAGGTCCAGGTGCAGTCCGCCAAGGAGCTGAGCCTGCTGCCGACCCGTACCGCCGCCTACGAGCAGCCGGACGTCAAGAGCAGCGAGATGGTCCAGTTCTTCAAGCCGGCCGTCGACAAGGCCGTCGAGCGCGCCTGGATCCCGGAGAACGGCTCCCTCTTCGAGCCGCTGAAGGTCGAATACACCAAGGCGATCACCGGGGCGTCGAGCCCGGAGGACGCGGCCAAGGCGGCCGGCGTCGAGTTCCGCAAGATCCTCAAGGGCTGGAAGTAACTCAACCATGGCTGCTGACACCAGCCAGTCGGTGGTGAAGGCCGCGGACGGCGGAGTCGGGAACACCCGGGCAAGGTCGTCGGCGACCCGAGCCTGTACGAGCAGATCACCCACGTCGTCTACGGCCTCTTCGGCTTCGAGGGCCCCGTGGACTACGC
>NZ_JBEYVX010000107.1:0-19044 GCF_040644195.1 Streptomyces sp. NPDC047014
CCCCCCGGGGTGCGGGGGCGCACCGGCCCCCGCCGCACCGGCCCCCGCCGCACCGGCCCCCACCACGCCCGCACCACGCACATCACCATCACCGCGGCGATGGCCGCCAGGTGCTCCTTGCCCGCCAGGTTGTTCTTGACCAGCACCTCGCCGATCATCACCAGGATCACCAGGCCGCCCGTCAGGTACGCCCGGTAGCGCCAGCACACGTACACCGCGAGGCCGACCACCGCCGCCGAGGGCCCGGTGTCGTTGACGATCCGGTCGGACAGCGGCAGCCCGAAGGGGTGCTCCGGCCCCAGCGCCAGCCCGATCCGCGCGTACGTGGTCCCGGCGAGGGTGGCGACGTAGCCGACGAGCAGCGTGCGCCACCAGCCGACGCAGATCTCCGCGAGGCCGAACACCAGCAGCATCTGCGCGAGCGCGCCCCACACCGGCAGGTCCAGCGCCGGGACGAACAGCGACAGCGGGGTGCGCAGCAGGGCCAGCCAGAAGGGGTCGGCGGCCTTCACCGACCCCAGGTCCTGCACCGGCTGGAAGCCCCACGAGGTGTTCTGCACGATCTGGAACACCGTGGTCAGGCACACCGCGCCCAGGGTCATGGGGACGGCCCGCCACCGCTCGCGGGCCAGCGCCTCCCGGACGGTCCCGTACATGGGCCCCCACTCACGGAGGGCGAACCGCCGCGGTGGGGAGGTGTGCCACGCTGTCAACGGCGGGTCTCCAGGTGTCTGCGGTGCAGCCACTTCGGAAGGCCGGGAGCCTCCAGGAAGCCCTCGGCCCGGCCCGCCGCGACACCGATCCGCAGCAGGTCCGAACTCTTCTCGAAGAGCATGAACCGCGGTTCCCAGATCGGCCGGTATTTGGCGTTCGCCCGGTAGAGGGACTCGATCTGCCACCAGCGGGAGAAGAAGCTCAGCAGCGAGCGCCACATCCGCAGCACCGGGCCCGCGCCCAGCCGGGAACCCCGCTCGAAGACCGAGCGGAACATCGCGAAGTTCAGCGAGACCTGGGTGACCCCGATCTCCTTGGAGCGTTCCAGGAGTTCGATGACCATGAACTCCATCAGGCCGTTCTCGGAGTCCCGGTCACGGCGCATCAGGTCCAGCGACAGCCCCTTGGGCCCCCACGGTACGAAGGACAGCACGGCCCGCAGCTCGCCCTCGCCGTCGGTGCACTCCAGCATCACGCACTGCCCGTCGGCGGGATCGCCCAGCCGGCCCAGGGCCATGGAGAAGCCGCGCTCGGTGGCACCGTCGCGCCAGTCGTCGGCGCGGCGCACCAGCTCGGCCATCTCCTCCGCCGGGATGTCGGCGTGGCGGCGGATGCGGACGGTGTAGCCGGCCCGCTTGACGCGGTTGTACGCCTGCCGGACGGTCCGCATGGCGCGGCCCTCCAGGGTGAACTCGGCGGTCTCCACGATGGCCTCGTCACCGAGCTCCAGGGCGTCCAGGCCGTGCCGGGCGTAGATCTGCCCGGCCTCCTCGCTCGCGCCCATCACGGCGGGCACCCAGCCGTGCTCGCGGGCCTCGGCCAGCCAGGGGTCGATGGCGCCGGGCCACGCCTCCGGGTCGCCGATCGGGTCGCCGGAGGCCAGCGAGACCCCGCCGACGACGCGGTAGGTGACGGCCGCCTTGCCGGTGGGGGACCAGATGACGGACTTCTCGCGGCGCAGCGCGAAGTAGCCGAGGGAGTCGCGGTCGCCCTGCCGGGCCAGCAGCGCCCGCAGGCGCTCCTCGTCCTCCTCGCTCAGCGGGTCGACGGCGCGGCGCGAGCGGAAGGCGGCGAAGAGCACGGCCAGGAGCAGCAGCATCGACATCACGTTGATGGAGACGTCGACCCAGCCGGGCGTGGTGATCGAGGCGTAGGCCCGGTCGTCGGGGGCCAGGGTGATCAGCCGCATCACGCCGTACTTCCAGCGCGCGAGGAAGGTGACGTCGCCGCTGTCCGGGGCGGTGTTGGCGGCGCTCACCAGCAGGGTCGCGATGAGCGAGGTGATCAGCAGGCCGACGGCGGCCACGGCGGTCGCCAGCGCCGGGTTGGAGCGGTCGCCGCGGGCGTAGAACTCGCGGCGGCCCAGCAGCAGGGCGCCGGTGAAGGCGGCCGTCAAGGCCAGGGAGACCCAGTTCTGCGGGTGCTCGCGGATCTCCTCGTAGGCGAGGAGGGCGTAGGCGAGCAGCAGGGCCAGCAGGCCGCTGAGGACCAGGTTCAGGATCCAGGAGGCCCGCTTGCGGCGGCCGAGGGTGACGGCGAGCAGCAGGGTGAACAGGCCGGAGGCGAAGCCCGCCGTGAGCATGTAGGGGGTGTAGTAGTCCTCGACGTTGTGCCGCCTGAGGTCCTGCCCGAGCGAGACCCACACCGCGCTCAGGAAGTTGATGAAGGTGACGGCCCGCAGGTACCAGACCGCGAACGCGGCCCCCCGCCGTGAGCGGGTACTGCCGCGGCCGGTCTCCCGGCCGGCCCCCGCCGCCTTGCCGGCGGTCTCGCCGGGCTCTTTCCTTCCGGATGACGGACCGGGCGCCTGAGCGGCGATGCGGTCGGTCTCTGCGCTGGTCAAACGGACCTCTCCCATAAAAAGCGATCATATGGGGCGCAGCTGTCCGTGATGGCGCTGTCGGGGACCACGGCCTGGTCAGGACCGCGGCCCCCGGCGGCTCATTCCGAAGGCTCCCGCGGTTCCCGCACGGGCAGTTCCGCCGCGAGCGCGGCAGCCGCCTGGACGAGGGGGAGAGCCAGCAATGCCCCGGTACCTTCACCTACTGTGACGCCGTGATCGAGCACGGGGTTGAGCGCCATTCGGTCAAGTGCCTTCGCCTGCCCCGGCTCGCCGCTCGCCTGTCCGGCCAGCCACCAGTCCGGAGCCCGGAACGCGGCCCGCTGCGCGACCAGTCCGCAGGCGGCCGAAACCACACCGTCGAGGATGACCGGCGTACGGCGCACCGCACACTGGAGGAGGAATCCGGTGACGGCCGCCACGTCCGCGCCGCCGACCGCCGCCAGCAGCGCGATCTGGTCACCGAGCACCGGGCGGGCCCGGCGCAGCGCGTCGCGGACCGCCGCGCACTTGCGCATCCAGGCCAGGTCGTCGATGGGCAGCCCGCCGCGCCCGGTGACCACCGAGGCGTCCGTACCGCACAGGGCCGCGACCAGGGTGGCGGCGACGGTGGTCCCGCCGACGCTGAGATCGCCGAGCACGACCAGGTCCGTACCCGAGTCGGCCTCCTCGTCCGCGATCCGCATGCCCAGCCGCAGCGCCTCGCGGGCCTCCTCGGCGGTCATCGCGTCCTCGACGTCGATCGGGCCGCTGCCGCGCCGGACCCGGTGGGCCACCACCTCCGCGGGCAGCAGCTCCGGATCGCAGTCCAGCCCCGCGTCGACGATCCGTACGGTGGCGCCGAACCGGGCGGCCAGCACCGCCACCGGGCTCGACCCGTCCAGTACGGCCCGCACCAGCTCGTGGCCGGTGGAGGCGGCCCGCGCGGAGACGCCCCGGGCGGCGATCCCGTGGTCCGCGGCGAACAGCACCACGCGGGGCCGCTCGACCGGCGTGACCGGAACCCGCCCCTGCGCGGCGGCCAGCCACTCGGCGAGATCGTCCAGCCGGCCCAGGGCCCCGGGCGGTACGGCGAAACGCTCACGGCGTTCCTCGGCGTCACGCCGGACGCCCCCGTCGGGGCGCTCGATCAGATCGGAGAAGTCATCGAGATTCAGCGTGGTCATCTGCCAGAGAGTACAGCCGGTCAACCCCTCCCTCAGGCCCCCGAGCGCCCCGTTTCCGCCGCCCCGGCCGGGGGCCCCGGACCGGCGGCGAGGGGCCCGCCGGAACGTTACGGCTTGAGCACCGCCGCCTGACCCGCCACCACCAGCAGCACCTGCTCGCACTCGCCCGCGATCCGCGCGTTCAGCCGCCCCAGCTCGTCCCGGAAGCGGCGGCCCGAGGCCGTCGCCGGGACCACGCCCGAGCCCACCTCGTTGCTGACCAGCACCACCCGGCGGCCGGTGGCCCGTACGGCGGCCACCAGGGCGGCGGTCCGCTCCTCCAGCTCCCGGCGCCCGCCGCGCGCCCACACCTCGTCGTCCCAGGCCCCCGCCCGGTCCATGGCGTCCGTCAGCCACAGCGCCAGACAGTCGATCAGCAGCGGCGGCCCGTCCCCGGCCAGCAGCGGCACCAGCTCGCAGGTCTCCTCCGTACGCCAGCTCGCCGGCCGGCGCTCCCGGTGCAGGCCGACCCGGTGGGCCCATTCCGCGTCCCCGTCCCGGGTGCCGCCCGTGGCCACGTACACCACGTCCGGGAACGCCTCCAGCCGGCGCTCCGCCTCCACCGACTTGCCCGACCGGGCCCCGCCCAGCACCAGCGCGCGGCGCGGCAGCTCCGGCAGCGCCCGGTGGTCCCCGACGAGCACGGTCGTCCCGTCCGGCACCGCCCGCGCCCCCGCGGCCGCGCACCGGCGCTCCAGCTCCCGGCCCGGCGGGGTGTCGTGGTCCAGGTGCACGGCGATCACGTCCGTGGCCGGGCCCACCGCACCGCTCGCCCGCAGCCGGGCCAGCGCCTCGGGCCGGCCCAGCACATCGGCGAGCACCGTGTCGTACGGGCGCCGCGCGGGCGTGCCGTTCGTCCCGGCCGGGGCCCCGCCCGGCGGCAGGTACAGCACCCGGCCGCCGTCCGGGCCGGTCACCTCGTAGCCCGTACCCGGGGCGTCCATCGGCACCGCCCGCACCCGGTGCCCGGAGATCACCGCCAGCTCCTGCCCGTCCGGCACCCGCCCGGCGGTCGGCAGCCCGGGCGGCAGCTCCACCGCGGGCCCGTCGTGCGGATGGGTGAGCAGCACCTGCCGCACCCCGGCCAGGGAGTGCCCGGCCCGGGCCCCGGCCAGCACCGCCCCGGGGGTCAGGTCGAGCAGCAGGGCCCCGTCCACGAGCACGGCCGTCGCCGCGCGCGAGGCCGCCCCGACGGAGACGGAGCAGGCCGCGCAGGGGCAGCCGCGGCGGGGCAGGCCCTCGGGTGTACCGGTGCCGAGCAGAGTGAGTTCCACAGGATGATCCTCCCGCGTCCCGGAGACTGCTGCGCGCCCGGTTACTCTGCGGGCACACTCAGGGCAGTAAGCGTGCGAGCAACGGAGGCTGAGATGGCGTGGACGTGGCGGTTCGAGACGGCCGACGGCAGTGAGACGAGCCCGTCGGTGGTGCCCGAGGAGTTCACGACGCAGGGCGACGCGGAGTCCTGGATCGGGGAGTACTGGAAGGACCTGCTGGAGGGCGGCACCGAGCAGGTGAAGCTGTCCGACGACTCGGGCACCGAGCTGTACACGATGAGCCTGCGGGACGCCCTGGAGGCGTGAGCCCGCAGGGCCGGTGAAACGGCGGAGGGGCGGGACGGGAAGCGATCCCCGTCCCGCCCCTCCCGCGTCCTACTGGCCGCGGACCCCGCACAGGTGCAGCAGGGCGGCGACGCCCCGGTAGGGATCGGTCCGGCCGGCCCGGTCCTCGGCGGCCAGCAGCCGCTCCAGCTCCTCGTCGGGCGGCAGCGCCCCGCCCGCCTCGGTCCCGTCGGTGAAGACCCGTACCCCGTACCAGGAGTGCAGCGGCGCCCCGATGCCCGACAGGGTGGCGGTCAGCCCGGACAGCCGGTCGGCGCGCACCTCCAGCCCGAGCCGGTTCGTGTAGTCGACGGTGTCGAAGGCGGCCAGCGCGCCCTGCCAGTCCCCGTCCAGGCCGGGCCGCATGGCGAGCGCGTCGCCGTTGCGCACCAGCAGGGACAGCAGACCGCCGGGGGCGAGCATCCGGGCCAGCCCGGCGAGCATGGCGTCCGGTTCGGGCACGTACATCAGCACCCCGTGGCAGAGCACCACGTCGAAGCTGCCCGGCAGGAAGTGCGCGCCGGTCTCCCGGCCGTCGCCCTCCATCAGCCGGACCCGGTCGCGGATCCCCTCCGGCTCCTGCGCCAGCGCCTCCTGGGCGACGGCCAGCATGCCGGGATCCTGCTCCAGCCCGGTCACCATGTGCCCGGCGCGGGCCAGCCGCAGCGCCTGCGTGCCCTGGCCCATGCCCACGTCGAGGACGCGCAGCCGCTGCCCCACGGGGAAACGCTGCGCGATCTGCTCGTCCACCTGCCGGCCCACCAGCTCCTGGCGGACGGCGTTGCGCAGTCCGCCCAGCCCCTCCAGCCAGAGCCGGGCCCCCTCGGCGAAGCTTTCCCCCGACGCCACGGGCGTCCCTCCGGTCAGGGCCGTTCCCCGCGCTTGACCTGCGGCTTCGGCAGGCGGAGCCGGCGCATCTGGAGGGTGCGCATCAGGCCGTAGGCGATGGCGCCACGGCGCGGCTCGTCCGGGAAGCGCGTGGTCAGGCCCTTGCGCAGGCGGAACACCAGGCCGATGGAGTCCACGATGATCAGCGCGATCACGCCGACCCACAGCAGCAGGGCGATGTTCTGGATGGCCGGCTGGCGCACCATGCTCAGCACGAGGATGACCACGGCCAGCGGCAGGAACAGCTCGGCGACCGAGAAGCGGGAGTCCACGAAGTCGCGCACGTACCGGCGGACGGGGCCCTTGTCCCGGACCGGGAGGTACCGCTCGTCACCGTTGGCCAGCGCCTCGCGCTGCTTGGCCATCTCCACACGGCGGCGCTCGCGGGCTCGCTTGGCGTCCTCCTTGCGGTTGCCGGTCGATGCCACGACGGACCTGCGCTGCGACTGGGCCACAGCACGCTTCGGCGTCGGGCGGCCCTTCGGGGCCTGCGGGTCACGGGGCTGCGAGAGGTCGGCGCTCACCTTGTCGGTGGCGGCGGCCTTCTCTTCCTTGGAGGAGCGGCTACCAAACACAAAACCCAAGCGTACGTGGTCGAGGGCACGGGCCCCACCCTCGCGGGGAACGATCCGGCAACGGCGGGCGTCCTTCCCTGTGCACGGTCCGGGACCCGCCTCCTCCTCACGCCTGACACAGCGCGGCCACAGTCGTCCTGGAGGAGGAGCGCATCCGGTCCCGAACAGTGCGGTAATGGAGACAGGGCCCGTACTGTGGGACCTGTCGGTGACCTGGAGCACAGTCCGTCTAGAAGGGGGCGCGCGAAGCCCATGAGCGGTGTCATGAAGCGTATGGGGATGATCTTCCGCGCGAAGGCGAACAAGGCCCTTGACCGGGCCGAGGACCCGCGCGAGACCCTCGACTACTCGTACCAGAAGCAGCTGGAGCTGCTGCAGAAGGTGCGCCGCGGCGTCGCCGACGTCGCGACGTCCCGCAAGCGCCTGGAGCTCCAGCTCAACCAGCTCCAGGGGCAGTCCGCCAAGCTGGAGGACCAGGGCCGCAAGGCGCTCGCCCTCGGCCGCGAGGACCTGGCCCGCGAGGCCCTGTCCCGGCGCGCCTCGCTCCAGCAGCAGGTCAGCGACCTGGAGGTGCAGCACCAGACCCTCCAGGGCGAGGAGGAGAAGCTGACGCTGGCCGCCCAGCGCCTCCAGGCCAAGGTGGACGCCTTCCGGACGAAGAAGGAGACCATCAAGGCCACCTACACCGCGGCCCAGGCCCAGACCCGGATCGCGGAGTCCTTCTCCGGCATCTCCGAGGAGATGAGCGACGTCGGCCTGGCCATCCAGCGCGCCGAGGACAAGACCGCCCAGCTCCAGGCGCGGGCCGGAGCGATCGACGAGCTGCTGGCCTCCGGCGCCCTCGACGACCGCAGCGGCCTCGGCTCCAAGGACGACATCCAGGCCGAGCTGGACCGCCTCTCGGGCGGCTCCGACGTGGAGCTGGAGCTCCAGCGCATGAAGGCCGAGCTGGCGGGCGGCCCGGCCGCGCAGCAGCAGGCCATCGAGGGCGGTGCCCAGGGCACCGGCCAGCAGCCGCAGACCCAGCACCGGTTCGACAAGCAGTAGGAACAGGGGCCGTCATGATCGTGCGCATCATGGGGGAGGGCCAGGTGGAAGTGGCCGACGGCCACTTCCCCGAGCTCAACCGGCTCGACGACGAACTCCTCGCGGAGATGGAGTCCGGGGACGAGGCGGGCTTCCGCCGCACCCTCACCGCCCTCCTCGACGCCGTCCGCCGGCTGGGCACGCCCCTGCCCGACGAGGCCCTGGAGCCCTCCGAGCTGATCCTCCCCGGCGCCGAGGCCAGCCTCGGCGAGGTCCGGGAGATGCTGAGGGACGACGGCCTGATCCCGGGCTGAGCCCCCGCGCCCCGCGCCCGCGGGATCTTCTAGTCCCGCGGGGCAGGCGGCTTGTCCAGTGACACCCGCGCCTGGTCGGGGGCGCCCCCGATGAAGTCCTCGAAGCGGCGCCGCCGCCGCGTCCAGCGCCGGTCGTGGTGGAAGGCCCGCAGCCCCGCCCTGGCCCGCGCCCGCGGCCGGTTCCCGTAGAACCTCTTCGCGTACGGGGACCCGGGCCGGGCCAGCCGGATCGCGCCGACCAGCGCCACGAAGGGCACCACCACCCCGAAGAGGGCGGTGCGCGCCTTCCCCTTCCACAGGGCGATCAGTGACAGGCCGAAGTTCCCGGCCGCGTTCATCACCACCAGCCCGCGGCTCTGCCGTTCCTCCGGGGTGAGGTCGTTGACCCCGAAGGGCACGAACCCGCCCAGCACCAGCGCCACCACCGCCGCCGTCACCACCACGATCTCGACGCTCTTGCGGCCCTGCTCGCTCCAGTAGACGTCGTCCAGGTGCAGGATCAGCGCGAACTCGTCCAGCACCAGCCCCGCGCCCAGCCCGAAGATCACCGCCGAGAGGGCCGCGCCGAAGCTGTTGCTGGCGCTGCCGATGGCCCCGAAGCCGCCGATGATCACCAGGATCACGCCCGGCACCACGTGGTGGATGTGCAGGCCGCCCGGCGTGACGTTCTTGAAGGGCCCGCGGCCCGCCCGGATCATCCGCGTGATCACCCGCGTGACCAGGAACGACGTCACGAAGGAGAGCAGGGCCAGCAGCAGCGGCAGCTTCCCCGGCTCCATGATGTTCCGGTACCACCAGTGACCCATCCCACTGACTCCCTATTTGGCAGGTAATGGGTAATTTACCGCCCGGCCCGAGCGGGTAGCGTTCGCGCCGATGACAGATTCGTTCGACGACCAGCCCCCGGTGCCGCCCGCGGAACGCGCCTCGCTCCCCGACGGCGTCCGCTTCGCCTTCGGCACCCTCACCGTGCTGCCGGCCCGCATCACCCGCTGGGACCGGCCCGCCGCCCGTACCGGCATGGCCTGCGCACCGCTCGCCGGGCTGGCCGTGGGACTGCTCGCCGCCCTTCCCGGGGTGCTCCTGCTGCTGCTCGGCTCCGGGCCGCTGCTCGCCGCCGCCGTCACCGTCGCCGCCCCCGCCGCCCTGACCCGCGGCCTGCACCTGGACGGGCTCGCCGACACCGCGGACGGCCTGGGCAGCGCGCAGCCGGCCGAAGCCGCCCTGCGCATCATGAAGAAGTCCGACATCGGCCCCTTCGGCGTGATCGCCCTCGTCGTCGTCATGCTGGCGCAGACCGCCGCCCTCGCCGAGCTGTACGCCGGCAGCTGGATCCAGGGCGCCCTCGCCGCCGTCACCGCGGCCGTGACCGCCCGCCTGGCCATGACCCTGGCCGCCCGCGAAGGCGTCCCGGCCGCCCGGCCCGGGGGACTCGGCGCCGCCGTCGCCGGGGTCGTCCCCCGCCGCGTGGCCACCGCCCTCGCCGCCGCCACCGCACTCCTGGCCGCCGCCGCGGCCCTCCCGCTGGGCCCGCCCGCCGCCGCACGCGCCACGGCCGCCGTCCTCCTCGCCCTGCTCGCGGCGGAACTCCTGCTGCGCCGCTGCGTCCGCCGCTTCGACGGGGTCACCGGCGACGTCTTCGGAGCCCTGGCCGAACTCTCCGCCACCGCAGCCCTGATCGTCCTCACCCTGGGCTGAACGCTCGGGGGCGCGCGGGGCCGCGTACGCTCGGCGCGTGGACCACACTTCGACGGATCCGACGCCCGCCGCACCGATCCGCGTACTCCTCGCCGACGACCAGGCCCTGCTGCGCAGTGCCTTCCGGGTGCTCGTCGACTCCGAGCCGGACATGGAGGTCGTGGGGGAGGCGTCCGACGGGGCGCAGGCCGTCGCCGTCGCCCGCCGGGAGCGGCCCGACGTCGTCCTCATGGACATCCGGATGCCCGGCACCGACGGGCTCGCCGCCACCCGCATGATCAGCGCCGATCCCGGACTCGCCGCCGTCCGCGTGGTCATGCTCACCACCTTCGAGGTGGACGAGTACGTGGTCTCCGCGCTCCGCGCCGGCGCCTCCGGCTTCCTCGGCAAGGGCGCCGAACCGGACGAACTGCTCAGCGCCATCCGCGTCGCCGCCGCCGGCGAGGCCCTGCTCTCCCCGGCCGCCACCAAAGGGCTCATCGCCACCTTCCTCGCCCAGGGCGGCGGCGCCGGACCGGCCGCCGCGGCCGGCACCGCCGGGACGCACGCCGAACGGCTCGCCGCGCTGACCGTCCGCGAGCGCGAGGTCCTCGTACACGTCGCCGCCGGGCTCTCCAACGACGGGATCGCCGAACGGCTGGAGGTCAGCCCGCTCACCGTCAAGACCCACGTGAACCGGGCCATGGCCAAGCTCGGCGCCCGCGACCGGGCCCAACTGGTCGTCGTCGCCTACGAATCGGGCCTCGTCCGGCCGCGCGGCGAGGAGCGGCCGCAGTAGTACGGCGTACTACGGACGCGGTATGCCGCACATAAGGACGGCACCTGCGAGCGACGAAACCGGGCCCCGCCATACGCCAGGGTGGGAGGGACCTCGCGTTCGCCACTGCAGAGAGATCCCATACCCATGTCCTGGCTGTCCCGCTTCAGCCTGGCCCAAAGGGCGCTGGTCGGCCTCGTGTCGATCGTCGCGCTCCTCTTCGGCGCCATAGCGATCCCGCAGCTCAAGCAGCAACTGCTGCCCTCCATCGAACTGCCCATGGTGTCCGTGCTCGCGCCGTACCAGGGCGCCTCACCGGACGTGGTGGAGAAGCAGGTCGTCGAACCGATCGAGACCACCCTCAAGGGCGTCGACGGCATCACCGGCATCACCTCCACCGCCAGCGAGGGCAACGCCCTCATCATGGCCACCTTCGACTACGGCGACAGCGGCACCAAGCAGCTCGTCGCCGATGTCCAGCAGGCCGTCAACCGGGCCCGCGTCCGGCTGCCCGCCGAGGTGGACCCGCAGGTCGTGGCCGGTTCCACCGACGACATCCCGACCGTCATCCTCGCCGTCACCTCCGACAAGGACCAGCAGGCCCTTGCCGACCAGCTGGAGAAGTCCGTCGTCCCCGTCCTCTCCGACATCGACGGCGTCGGCCAGGTCAGCGTCGACGGCGTCCGCGACCTCCAGGTGACCGTCACCCCCGACCAGGCCAGACTGGCCGCCGCGGGACTCGACGGCTCCGCCCTCGCCCAGGGCCTCCAGGCGGGCGGCGCCGCCGTCCCCGCCGGCTCCTTCGACGAGGCGGGCAAGAACCGCACCGTCCGCGTCGGCGAGGGCTTCACCTCCCTCGCCCAGGTCGAGGACCTGCGCCTGAGCCCCGGACCGGGCAAGCCCGCCGTCCGCCTCGGGGACGTCGCCACCGTGAAGCAGGAGCCGGCCCGCGCCGACTCGATCACCCGCACCAACGGCAAGCCCAGCCTGGCCCTCGTCCTCACCATGGACAAGGACGGCAGCGCCGTCGCCATCTCCGACGCCGTCAAGGACAAGCTGCCCGGGCTGCGCTCCACCCTCGGCGCCGGCGCCGACCTCACCGTCGTCAGCGACCAGGGCCCGGCCGTGGCCAAGTCCATCTCCAGCCTCACCACCGAGGGCCTGCTCGGCCTGCTCTTCGCGGTGATCGTGATCCTGGTCTTCCTGGCCTCGCTGCGCTCGACGCTGGTCACCGCGGTCTCCATCCCGCTGTCGGTGGTCCTCGCGCTCATCGTGCTGTGGACCCGCGACCTGTCGCTCAACATGCTGACCCTCGGCGCCCTCACCATCGCCATCGGCCGTGTCGTCGACGACTCGATCGTGGTCCTGGAGAACATCAAGCGCCACCTCGGCTACGGCGAGGAGCGCGAGGCCGCCATCATCACCGCGGTCAAGGAGGTCGCCGGCGCGGTCACCTCCTCGACGCTCACCACCGTCGCCGTCTTCCTGCCCATCGGCCTCGTCGGCGGCATGATCGGCGAGCTCTTCGGCTCCTTCTCGCTCACCGTCACCGCGGCCCTGCTGGCCTCGCTGCTCGTCTCGCTGACCGTTGTACCGGTGCTCTCGTACTGGTTCCTCAGCGCGCCGAAGGGCGTCACCCCCGGGGACGCCGAGAGCGCCGCGCGGGCCCGCCGCGAGGCCGAGGAGAAAGAGGCGCGCAGCCGCCTCCAGACCTTCTACGTCCGCGTCCTGGGCTTCGCCACCCGGCGCCGGCTCACCAGCGTGGCCATCGCCGTCGTGGTCCTGCTCGGCACCTTCGGCATGACGCCGATGCTCAAGACGAACTTCTTCGACCAGGGCGAGCAGGACGTCCTGACGGTCAAGCAGGAACTGCCCCCCGGCACCTCGCTGGCCGCCTCCGACGAGGCGAGCCGCAAGGTCGAGAAGGTGCTCGCCTCGGTCGACGGCGTCAAGAGCTACCAGGTCACCGTCGGTTCCTCCGGCTTCCTCGCGGCCTTCGGCGGCGGCACCGGCTCCAACCAGGCGTCCTACCAGGTCTCCCTCAAGGACGCCGGCCGGGCCGAGGCCGTCAAGAAGCGCATCGAGGACGGGCTCGCCGCCCTCGACGGCATCGGCGACACCCGGATCTCCGCCGGCGACGCCTTCGGCAGCCAGAACCTCAGCGTGGTCGTCAAGGCCGGCGACGCGGCGGTTCTCGCCAAGGCCGCCGAGCAGGTCCGCGCCGAGGTGGCGAAGCTCGACAACGTCACCGACGTGCAGAGCGACCTGTCCCAGTCGGTGCCCCGGATCTCCGTCACCGCCACCCCCAAGGCCGCCGAGGCGGGCCTCAACCAGGCCGCGCTGGGCGCGATCGTCGGCCAGGCCGTACGGGGCAACCCCGCAGGCAAGGCCGTCCTGGACGACACCGAGCGCGACATCGTCATCCGCTCGGCGCAGCCCGCCACCACCCTGGAGGAGCTGCGGGCACTGCCCGTCGGGCCGGCCCGGCTCGGGGACATCGCCGAGGTCAAGGAGGTCCCCGGCCCGGTCGCGATGACCCGGATCGACGGCGCCCGCGCCGCGACCATCACCGCGCGCCCGCAGGGCGACAACACCGGCGCGGTCAGCACCGCACTCCAGACGAAGCTCAAGGCCCTGGACCTGCCCGAGGGGGCGACGGCCTCCATCGGCGGCGTCTCCGAGGACCAGGACGAGGCGTTCGGCTCGCTGGGCGTGGCCATGCTCGCGGCCATCGCCATCGTGTTCATGCTGCTGGTGGCGACCTTCCGCTCGCTGGTCCAGCCGCTGATCCTGCTGGTGTCCATCCCGTTCGCGGCGACCGGCGCCCTCGGCCTGCTCCTCGTCACCGGCACCCCGATGGGCGTCCCGGCGATGATCGGCATGCTGATGCTCATCGGCATCGTGGTGACCAACGCGATCGTCCTGATCGACCTGGTCAACCAGTACCGCGCCCAGGGCCTGGGCGTCGTCGAGGCGGTCGTCGAGGGCGGCCGGCACCGGCTGCGCCCGATCCTGATGACCGCCCTGGCGACGATCTTCGCGCTGCTCCCGATGGCGCTGGGCGTCACCGGCGAGGGCGGCTTCATCTCGCAGCCGCTCGCGGTCGTGGTGATCGGCGGCCTGGTCAGCTCGACCCTGCTGACGCTGCTCCTCGTACCGACCCTCTACACGATGGTGGAGCTCCGCAAGGAGCGCCGCCGCGCGAAGAAGCGGTCCCGCCTGACGGTGGTCCCGCCGCAGGACCAGGTGGAGGAGACCCCGGCGAAGGTCTGACCGGCGTACAGAAGAAGGGGCGCCCCCGGTGCGGGGGCGCCCCTTCGGCGTGCGTGCCCTACGGCTACGGCAGGGCGAGCATGCGCTCCAGGGCGAGCTTGGCGAAGCTCTCCGTCTCCTTGTCCACCTGGATGTGGTTGACGAGGGTGCCCTCGGCCAGGGACTCCAGGGTCCACACCAGGTGCGGGAGGTCGATGCGGTTCATCGTCGAGCAGAAGCAGACCGTCTTGTCGAGGAAGACGACCTCCTTGTCCTCCGCGGCGAATCGATTCGCCAGGCGGCGGACGAGGTTCAGCTCGGTGCCGATGGCCCACTTGGAGCCGGCCGGGGCCGCCTCCAGCATCTTGATGATGTACTCCGTGGAGCCGACGTAGTCCGCCGCCGCCACGACCTCGTGCTTGCACTCGGGGTGCACCAGCACGTTCACGCCGGGGATGCGGGCGCGGACGTCCTCGACCGAGTCCACCGAGAAGCGGCCGTGGACCGAGCAGTGGCCGCGCCACAGGATCATCTTGGCGTTCCGCAGCTGCTCGGCGGTCAGGCCGCCGTTCGGCTTGTGCGGGTTGTAGAGCACGCAGTCGTCCAGGGACATGCCCATGTCGCGGACGGCGGTGTTGCGGCCCAGGTGCTGGTCGGGGAGGAACAGCACCTTCTCGCCCTGCTCGAAGGCCCACTCCAGGGCCTTCTTCGCGTTGGACGAGGTGCAGATCGTGCCGCCGTGCTTGCCGGTGAACGCCTTGATGTCCGCCGAGGAGTTCATGTACGAGACGGGGACCGTCGACCCGGCCACGCCCGCCTCGGTCAGCACGTCCCAGCACTCCGCGACCTGCTCGGCGGTGGCCATGTCGGCCATCGAGCAGCCGGCGGCCAGGTCCGGCAGGACCACCTTCTGGTCGTCCGAGGTCAGGATGTCCGCGGACTCGGCCATGAAGTGCACGCCGCAGAAGACGATGTACTCCGCCTCCGGCTTGGCGGCGGCGTCCTTGGCCAGCTTGAAGGAGTCGCCGGTGACGTCGGCGAACTCGATGACCTCGTCACGCTGGTAGTGGTGGCCGAGGATGAAGACCTTGTCCCCGAGCTTCTCCTTGGCCGCCCGGGCCCGCGCCACGAGGTTCGGGTCGGAGGGCGAGGGGAGGTCGCCGGGGCACTCCACCCCGCGCTCGCTCTTGGGGTCGGCCTCCCGGCCGAGCAGCAGCAGGGCAAGGGGCGTCGGCTGGACGTCCAACGGCTGGGCGGTGGTCACGACACGCACCCTTTCTGTTCTGCGACAAGGGACTTCTGGATCATTGCTTCGACTTTTCGTCTATATGACGCTATCTATCATAACCGCTTCACGTCAGTTTGACGATGCCGATAGTGTCAATGTGACGCATCAGCCGCCGATTCCCCGGACCCCGCCGCGCGCTCGGTGTGCGAGCATGGAATATCTGAAAGAAGCGTCGGGTCCCGGAATGAATCCGCGGTCCCGCTCGTTGCCACCGACGGCAAGAGTCCGACGTTTCCCCGCGCGCCGCGGGGAGCCGCCCACTTCGGGAGTGAATGCAGATGTCCGTACAGGACGACAAGACCACTGTGAGCGACGGCATCCTCCTGTCCGACGCCGCCGCCGAGAAGGTCAGGACCCTGCTGGAGCAGGAAGGCCGCGATGACCTGGCGCTCCGCGTCGCCGTCCAGCCCGGTGGCTGCTCCGGCCTGCGCTACCAGCTCTTCTTCGACGAGCGCTCCCTCGACGGCGACGTCGTGAAGGACTTCGACGGTGTGAAGGTCGTCACCGACCGCATGAGCGCCCCGTACCTGGGCGGCGCCTCCATCGACTTCGTCGACACCATCGAGAAGCAGGGCTTCACGATCGACAACCCGAACGCCACCGGCTCCTGCGCCTGCGGCGACTCGTTCAGCTAAGCCTGGACCGCGCCCGTACGAGAAGGGGCTCGCCCCGGTCGTGAACAACGACCGGGGCGAGCCCCTTCTCCGTACCCCGCTCGCGCCCTACGGGCGCGCCAGCGGCTTGCCGCTCGCCGCGTCGACCACCTTGCGGTCGCCCAGCGGCTTCTCCAGCTGCGCCGTCAGCGACTTCTCCTCGGCGAGCATGATGCACGCCCGGCCCGGCGTGTCCGGCGTCTCCGTGATCTTCACCATGACCGATTCCGCCTCCTCGCGGACCGTCAGCGCGTAGCTGCTGCACGCCCCGGCCCAGAAGGTCACCGTCAGCGTGCGGTCATCCGCCGTGTACGAGGTCCCGGGCACCGTACGTCCCTCCTTCGGCGCGGGAGTGCCCGCACCCTCGGATCCGGCCGGCTCGGCCACCGTACGGGCCGGGGCGCCGTCGCGGCCCGCCACCTCGAACAGCCAGGCCGGCACCAGACCGGGCTTGCCGTCCACCGTGCCCGAGGCCAGCCCCAGCACCGCGCCCCGCACCGACTCCGTCCGCGGCGGCTTCACCGGCCGCGGGTCCGGGGCGCACGGCTCCGTCGCCCCCGCCGGGGGATCCTGGGCCAGCGGCACCGCGCTCGCGCAGCCGCCCGGCGCGGGCTCGCCGCCGCCCGTGCCGCCCGAGCGGGCGTTCAGCCGGGCCAGCGCCTCCGCCGCGCCGACCACCGGCCGGTCGGCCGCGCGCACCGGGGCCTTGAGCTCGCCGTTGCCGCCCACCACGGTGCCGTCCGCGGCCACGCTCACCTTCGTGGACCAGCCCTGCGTGGGCAGGCCGCCGACCACCGGGTCCGCGCTCACCACCCGCACCGCGCCCTCGGTCTGCCGCGCGTCCACCTTCGCCCCGTCCTGCCCGGCCGCCGTCAGCAGCGGGGCCGCGGCCGCCTTCGCGGCCTCCTCGGAGACGGGCTTGCCCGCGCCGGAGCCGCCCTTGTCCTGGGGGAGGGTGGCGGGGCCGCAGGTGTCCTTGCCGCGTACGCAGTCGTCGCCCGCGCCGTTGCCCTGGCCGCCGCCGCCCGCCTGGAACCGGTTGAAGTTCCAGGTCCCGGGCGCGCCGCGGGCCACCGTCAGCCGGGGCCCGGCGCCGTCGGCGGCCTCCCCGGCCAGCCAGACCTCGCCGGACAGCCGCGGGGCGCCCGAGATGCCGAGGGCCGCGGCGAGCCGCTGCACCTCCGCCTCCGTGACCTCGCCGGACGCGCTGAACGCGGGAGCCGCCGCCGGGCCCTCCGGGAGCTTGCCCTCCGCGCGGTACACCACCGGCCCGCCGGCCGGATCGGGCTCGCCGGGGGCGATGCCCGGGCCCGAGGGGTCTCCCGCGTCGCGGGGCGCGGAGGCCGCGCTGCCACCCGTACGGTGGCCCGGGGAGCCGTCGCCGTAGGCGGTGGAGGCCCAGTACGCCGTACCGCCGCCCGCGAGCAGGACGGCGGCCGCGATCGAGCCGACGGCCCAGGCCGGCCGCCGTCGTGTGCCGCGTGTTGTGCCGGGTTCTTCGGTGGTCACCGCATCGCTCCTTCACCTGTCCCGCAGTCTCTGATGCGGGTGTGACGGAACAACGACGCAACCGGTTCCCCCGGGCCGGGCGGATTCCGGCCGTTCTTCGCGGCCGCGCCTACTGGTCGCCTACTGGGCCTACTGGTCGCCGTACACGGCGGTGGAGGCGATCAGGCGGGCCGAGGCGGGCGGGACGCTGATGCCGTGGATCTGCGAGGGGGCCACCCGGGCCGGCCGGGGCCCCGCCGGGACCGGCCAGTGCGGGGCCATCCGGGCGCAGTCGCCCAGCAGCCGGGCCAGACCCGGCCGTCCCGCGCCTTCCGCCGTGCGGCGCTGGGAGGTGTACTCGGAGTAGCCGTAACCGTCGGTAGAGGTCATGAATGCACCGTAGGCATCGGAGCTCTCGCGAAGAAAGACCTACTAAGGGGTAGTTTCTGGGGTTCGGCCTGGGGGCCCGCAGCGGGTAGTTTTGACTGTCCCTCGCCGTCCTCAGCAGGAGCGTCCACGCCGTGCGCATCGCAGTCACCGGCTCCATCGCCACCGACCACCTCATGACCTTCCCCGGCCGTTTCGCCGACCAGTTCGTCGCGGACCAGCTGCACACGGTCTCCCTCTCCTTCCTCGTCGACAACCTCGACGTCCGGCGGGGCGGGGTCGGCCCGAACATCTGCTTCGGCATGGGCCAGCTGGGCACCCGCCCGATCCTGGTCGGCGCCGCCGGCTCCGACTTCGACGAGTACCGGGCCTGGCTGGACCGGCACGGCGTCGACACCGAGTCCGTCCGGATCTCCGAGGTCCTGCACACGGCGCGCTTCGTGTGCACGACCGATGCCGACCACAACCAGATCGGCTCCTTCTACACGGGGGCGATGAGCGAGGCGCGGCTGATCGAGCTCAAGTCGGTCGCGGACCGGGTGGGCGGGCTGGACCTGGTCCTGATCGGCGCGGACGACCCCGAGGCGATGCTGCGCCACACGGAGGAGTGCCGGACGCGGGGGATCCCCTTCGCGGCGGACTTCTCGCAGCAGATCGCCCGGATGGACGGCGACAACATCCGCACGCTGATGGAGGGCGCGACGTACCTCTTCTCGAACGAGTACGAGAAGGGCCTGATCGAGTCGAAGTCCGGCTGGACCGACGAAGAGATCCTGGCGAAGGTCGGGACGCGGGTGACCACGCTCGGCTCGAACGGTGTCCGGATCGAGCGGGTGGGGGAGGAGCCGATCGTGGTGGGCTGCCCCGAGGAGAACGCGAAGGTCGACCCGACGGGGGTGGGGGACGCGTTCCGTGCGGGGTTCCTCACGGGGCTGGGCTGGGGGGTCGGGCTGGAGCGGGCGGCGCAGGTGGGCTGCATGCTGGCGACCCTCGTGATCGAGACGCTGGGCACGCAGGAGTACACCCTGGCCCGCGCCCACTTCATGGACCGCTTCACGAAGGCGTACGGCGAGGACGCGGCCACGGAGGTCCGCACCCACCTGTCCTGACGGCCCGGCCCCCATCCGGCTGCGCCGGGCCAACCTCAGCCTCGCCGGCGTTTGAGGCGCGGGGTCTGGGGCGGCGCCCCAGGAACCCGGCTCGGCCGGGCAACTCAGCCCCGCCAGGCTTCACCAGCCTGCTGAGGCGGATCCGGCTACGCCGGGCCAACTCAGCCTCGCCGGCGTTTGAGGCGCGGGTCCGGGCGGAGCCCGGTGCCCGGCGGAGCCGGGATCCCTGGGGCTCCGCCCCATCGGAAGATC
>NZ_JBEYVX010000108.1:0-19035 GCF_040644195.1 Streptomyces sp. NPDC047014
CGCCGCCGAGGCCCCCGCCGCCGCTCCGGCGCCGGCCGCCGAGGCCCCGCAGGCCGCCCCGTCCACCGAGGTCCCGGCCGGTGCCGAGACCCCGGCGCCGACCGCCGACGCGGCCGCCGGCGGCGGTTCCGCCGAGGGCACCGATGTCGTACTGCCCGCGCTGGGCGAGTCCGTCACCGAGGGCACCGTCACCCGCTGGCTCAAGGCCGTCGGCGAGTCGGTCGAGGCCGACGAGCCGCTGCTGGAGGTCTCGACCGACAAGGTCGACACCGAGATCCCCGCGCCGGTCTCCGGCACGCTGCTGGAGATCGTCGTCGGCGAGGACGAGACCGCCGAGGTCGGCGCCCGTCTGGCCGTCATCGGCTCGGCGGACGCGGCCCCCAAGGCCGCCCCGGCGCAGGAGACCCCGGCTCCGGCCGCGGCCGCTCCGGCTCCGGCCGCCGCTGCCCCGGCCCCGGCCGCCGCCCCCGCGCCGGCCGCTCCGGCCCAGCCCGCCGCCCCGGCTCCGGCCGCTGCGGCTCCGGCCGCGCCGGCCCAGGCCGCTCCGGCTGCTCCCGCCGCTCCCGCCGCGCCGGTCTCCGCCGGTGACGAGGGCGCGTACGTGACCCCGCTGGTGCGCAAGCTCGCCTCGGAGTCCGGCGTGGACCTGTCCGCGGTCTCGGGCACCGGTGTCGGTGGCCGTATCCGCAAGCAGGACGTCCTGGCCGCCGCCGAGGCCGCCAAGGCCGCCGCTGCCGCCCCGGCTCCGGCCGCTGCCGCTCCGGCCGCGAAGGCCCCGGCCGCCGCGGTGTCCGAGCTGCGCGGTCAGACGGTCAAGATGACCCGCATGCGCAAGGTCATCGGCGACAACATGATGAAGGCCCTGCACTCGCAGGCGCAGCTCAGCTCCGTGGTCGAGGTGGACATCACCAAGATCATGAAGCTGCGCGAGAAGGCCAAGGCCGGCTTCCTCGCCCGCGAGGGCGTCAAGCTGTCCCCGATGCCGTTCTTCGTCAAGGCCGCGGCCCAGGCGCTGAAGGCCCACGCGGTCGTCAACGCCCGGATCAACGAGGACGAGGGCACCATCACCTACTTCGACTCGGAGAACATCGGCATCGCCGTGGACTCCGAGAAGGGCCTGATGACCCCGGTCATCAAGGGTGCGGGCGACCTCAACCTGGCGGGCATCTCCAAGGCGACCGCCGACCTGGCCGCCAAGGTCCGCGGGAACAAGATCACGCCGGACGAGCTGTCGGGCGCGACCTTCACCATCAGCAACACCGGCTCGCGCGGCGCGCTGTTCGACACGGTCATCGTCCCGCCGAACCAGGTCGCCATCCTGGGCATCGGCGCCACGGTGAAGCGCCCGGTGGTCATCGAGACCGCCGAGGGCACCAACATCGGCATCCGCGACATGACGTACCTGACCCTGTCCTACGACCACCGCCTGGTGGACGGCGCGGACGCGGCCCGGTACCTCACCGCCGTCAAGGCGATCCTGGAGGCCGGCGAGTTCGAGGTCGAGCTCGGTCTCTGAGCGAACGGCTTGTAACCAGCCTCACGGCCGGCGCCCCCGTCCGGGATACTCCCGGGCGGGGGCGCCGCCGTATTGTCTACGCATCAGGCCCCGCACGCCCCTGCACACCCAGGAGATGAAGCCCAGATGATCACCCCACCCGTCGTGCACTCGCTGCGCGAGCAGATCCGCGAGCACATCGTGGAGGGGATCGTCAGCGGCCGCTGGAAGCCCGGTGAGCGGATCGTCGAGCGGCGCATCGCCGTGGAGCTGGAGGTCAGCCAGACGCCCGTACGGGAGGCCCTGCGCGAGCTGGAGACGCTGCGGCTGATCGAGTCGGCCCCGAACAAGGGCGTGCGCGTACGGAACCTCTCCGCGGCCGATCTGGAGGAGATCTACCCGGTCCGGGCGGGTCTGGAGCAGATCGCGGCCGAGCTGGCCGCGCCCCGGCTGGCGACCGACTGCTCGGCGCTGGAGCCGCACGTGGCCGCCCTGTGGGAGGCGGACCGCGGCGCGGACGGCACGGCGCAGGTGCGCCACACGGTCGGCTTCCACCGCGAGATGGTGCGGGCGGCCGGCAACAGCGTGCTGCTGCACACCTGGGAGAGCCTGGGGATCGAGGTGTTCACGGCCCTGTCGATCCGCTGGCTGGGGACCGTGCAGAAGTCGTACGCCGAGGAGCACGAGGCCCTCGTGGACGCCTTCCGGACCCGCGATCCGGACATCGGCGTGCTGGTGAAGCGGCATGTGCTCGGGTGCGCCCCGCGCGCCTGAGTGCCCGTATTGCCCCGGTTCGACCGGCACCGCGTGCCCGATTTACTGGCACGCGGTGCCGACTTTTGGTCGAACGGACGTTTCTTTGTCACTTTTATTTGATCGATCATCGATCAGCGCTTTACAGTCGAGCCGGACCTCAACCAGGTCCGCCGACCCTGTCCTGCCCGTCAGGGTTTCTTTACCACCTCTCCTTTGTCCGGAAGGCGGCGCACCGCGATGTCCGACCCCGTAGGAAAGCTTCCGAGCGAGCTCGACCAGCTCCCGGACCGCGACACCGAGGAGACCGCCGAATGGGCGGCCTCCCTCGACGCCGTCGCCCAGGCCGCCGGTACGCGCCGCGCCGAATACCTGCTCCGCCGTACGCTCCAGCACGCCGAGGCCGCCGGCCTCGCGCTGCCGAAGCTGCTGGAGACGGACTACGTCAACACCATCCCCACCGCCGCCGAGCCGGAGTTCCCCGGTGACGAGGAGATGGAGGCCCGGATCACGGCCTGGAACCGCTGGAACGCGGCCGCCATGGTCACCCGCGGCTCGAAGTACGGCGTCGGCGGCCACATCGCCACCTTCGCCTCGGCCGCGTGGCTGTACGAGACCGGCTTCCAGCACTTCTTCCGCGGGAAGGAGACGGACGGCTCGGGCGACCAGCTCTACATCCAGGGCCACGCCTCCCCCGGCATCTACGCCCGCGCCTTCCTCGACGGGCGCGTCTCCGAGCAGCAGCTCGACAACTTCCGCCAGGAGTCCGGCGGCAACGGCCTGCCCTCCTACCCGCACCCGCGGCGCCTGCCGTGGCTGTGGGAGTTCCCCACGGTCTCCATGGGCCTCGGCCCGCTCTCCGCGATCTACCAGGCGCGCTTCAACCGCTACCTGCAGAACCGGAACATCAAGGACACCGCGAACTCGCACGTCTGGGCCTTCCTCGGCGACGGCGAGATGGACGAGCCGGAGTCCACCGCCGCCCTGGCGCTGGCCTCCCGCGAGCGGCTGGACAACCTGACCTTCGTCATCAACTGCAACCTGCAGCGCCTCGACGGTCCGGTCCGCGCCAACTTCCGCGTGGTGCAGGAGCTGGAGGCCCAGTTCCGCGGCGCCGGCTGGAACGTCATCAAGTCCCTGTGGGGCTCCGCCTGGGACGAGCTGTTCCAGCTCGACACCACGGGCGCCCTGGTACGCCGCCTGCGCGAGGTACCGGACGCGCAGTTCCAGACGTACGCGACCCGCGACGTGGCCTACATCCGCCAGCACTTCTTCGGCGCCAACGCCGAGCTGGTGCAGCTGGCCGGTGTGGTCTCCGACGCGAAGATCGCCGAGTGCTTCCACACCTCGCGCGGCGGCCACGAGCCCCGCAAGGTCTACGCCGCGTACAAGGCCGCCCTGGAGCACAAGGGCGCGCCGACGGTCATCCTCGCGCAGACCGTCAAGGGCTACACGCTGGGTGCCGGGTTCGAGTCGAAGAACGCGAACCACCAGATGAAGAAGCTGACGATCGACGAGTTCAAGAGCATGCGCGACAAGCTCGGCCTCCCGATCCCGGACAGCGCCTTCGCCGACGGCCAGGTCCCGTACGGCCACCCGGGCGCCGACAGCCCCGAGGTCCGGTACCTCAACGAGCGCCGCGCGGCCCTCGGCGGCCCGGCCCCCGCCCGCAAGGTCCACCACGTGGCGCTGCCCGCCCCCGCGGACCGCTCCTTCGCCCCGCTGCTCAAGGGCTCCGGCAAGCAGGAGATGGCCACCACCATGGCCTTCGTCCGGCTGGTCAAGGACCTGATGCGGGACAAGGAGACCGGCAAGCGCTGGGTGCCGATCGTCCCGGACGAGGCCCGTACCTTCGGTATGGAGTCCCTGTTCCCGTCGGCGGGCATCTACTCCCCGCTGGGCCAGACGTACGAGCCGGTCGACCGCGACCAGCTCATGTACTACAAGGAGGCCAAGGACGGCCAGATCCTCAACGAGGGGATCACCGAGGCCGGCGCCATGGCCGACTTCATCGCCGCCTGCACGTCGTACGCGACGCACGGCGAGCCGATGATCCCGTTCTACATCTTCTACTCGATGTTCGGCTGGCAGCGCACGGCCGACCAGATGTGGCAGCTCGCCGACCAGCTCGGCAAGGGCTTCATCGTCGGCGCCACCGCCGGCCGCACCACGCTGACCGGTGAGGGCCTGCAGCACGCGGACGGCCACTCGCACCTGATCGCGTCCACGAACCCGGCGTCGCTGAACTACGACCCGGCCTTCGCGTACGAGATCGCGGTGATCGTCAAGGACGGCCTGCGGCGCATGTACGGCGAGCAGCCCGAGGACGTCTTCTACTACCTGACGGTCTACAACGAGCCGAAGCCGCAGCCCGCCATGCCCGAGGGCGTGGAGGAGGGCATCCTGCGCGGCCTGTACCGCTTCAACACGGCGGCCTCGCTGGAGTCCGGCGCGCCGGCCGCCGACGCCCCGAAGATCCAGCTCATGGCTTCGGGCACCGCGATCCACTGGATCCTGGAGGCGCAGAAGCTGCTGGCCGCCGACTGGAACGTCTCGGCCGACGTCTGGTCCGCCACCTCCTGGGGCGAGCTGCGCCGCGACGCGCTGGAGTGCGACGAGGCCCTGCTGCGCGGCGAGGTCCGCACCCCGTACGTGACCCGCGCGCTGGAGGGCGCGGCCGGCCCGGTGCTGGCCGTCTCCGACTGGATGCGCCAGGTCCCGGACCAGATCAGCCAGTGGGTGGAGCAGGACTACACCTCGCTGGGCACGGACGGCTTCGGCCTGTCGGACACCCGCGAGGGTGCCCGCCGCCACTTCGGCGTGGACCCCCAGTCCATCGTGGTCGCGGCCCTGGCCCAGCTCGCCCGCCGCGGCGAGGTCCCGGCGTCCTCCGTGAAGGAGGCCCGGGAGCGCTACGGCCTCTGAGCCGTACCGAGCACGACCGTGAGGCGGCCCGCCCAGGAGGGGAGGGGCCGCCTCACGGCGTTTCCGGCTCGCGGGAAGGGGAAGGGAAACGCCTTTGGCCGTATGCGCGGTGGCGGTGCGGGGGCGCAACCGTGATGCTGGATCCCGTGATGGACGAGACGGAGTTCTGGGAGATCGTCGACCGTACGCGCGAGGCTGCCGACGGCGACCCCGAGGAGCATGCCGAGCTGCTCGTGGAGCGGCTGGCACAGCTGGATCCGGACTCCGTCCTGGACTTCGCGCGGCATTTCGAGTCGCGCTACAACCGCGCGTACACCTGGGACCTGTGGGGGGCCGCCTGGGTGCTGCTCGACGGCGCCAGCGACGACGCGTTCGACTTCTTCCGGTGCTGGCTGATCGGCCAGGGGCGGGAGGTCTTCGAGGGCGGGGTGCACGATCCGGACCAGCTGGCGGAGCTGCTGGGCGAGTTCGACGAGGAGATCGACGGGGACGGCGAGGAGCTGGGGTACGCGGCCGACGAGGCGTACGAGCAGCTGACCGGCGCGGTGGCCCCGGACCTGGGCGTCCCCCTCCAGCCGGCGGAACCGGAGGGCGCCCCGCTGGACTTCGAGAACGAAGCCGTACTGGCGGAGCGCTTCCCCCGGCTGTGGGACCGCTTCCGCGGCTGACCGGCGCCGGTGTCCCGCGCCCGGTCAGTGGTGCGTGCCGCCGTCGATGCGGATTTCCGTACCGGTGATGAAGGCGCCGTCCTCCGAGCCCAGCATGGCGACCACGCCCGCGACGGACTCGGGGCCGGCGAAGCCCTGGCCGAGAGCGGGGGCGAGCTTCGCGAAGAGGGACCAGTCGGTGTCCTCGGGCAGGCCCGGGCCCTTGCCGGTGGTCATGCCGCTCTCGATGGAGCCGGGCGCGACGCTGACGAAGCGCAGGCCCTGCTTGCTGTACTCGGCGGCCAGGGCGTGGGTCATGGACTGGATGCCGCCCTTGCTGGCCGCGTAGGCGGACATGTAGGGGTGCGCGAAGGACGCCGAGGTGGAGCTGAAGTTCACCACCACCGGCCGGTCCCCCGCCAGCAGGGCGGGCAGCGCCTCACGGATCATCAGGAAGGTGCCGGTCAGATTGACGCCGATCACCGCGTTCCAGAGGTCCAGGCTGGTCTTGTGGGTGTGCTCGGAGCGCAGGATGCCGGCGGCGTTGACGAGCACGTCGATCCCGCCGAGGGCGCGGGTGGCCGCCGCGATCCCGTCCCGGACGGCGTGCTCGTCGGATATGTCGAGGAGCGCCGTGCTGAGCCGGTCCCCGTGCCCGGCATCGGCCGCCTGCGCGGCGGTCTCGTCGAGGCCCGGGGCGCTGACGTCGACGGTGTGCACGCGGCCGCCCTCGGCCAGGATGCGGTGCACGGTGGCACGGCCGATGCCGGAGCCGCCGCCGGTGATGAGGACGCGTCGTCCTTCGTATCGGTTCATGGCCCGGAGCGTACCGATTGATGGCACGTTTTGCCATGACGGCGTCAATTGCAGTCATGGAGTGGGGCGGAAGGTACGCTTCACCCCGTGAGATCCCCTCGTCCGTACGCCTCCCAGCCCGGCCCCGGCGCCCCGTCGCTGACCGAGCGCCGCAAGGCCGCCACCCAGCTCGACATCGCCCGCGCGGCCTGCGAACTCTTCGCCGAGCGCGGGCCCGACGGCACCACCGCCGAGGACATCGCGCTGCGCGCGGGCGTGGCGCTGCGTACGTTCTACCGCTACTTCCGCAACAAGCAGGAGGCCGTGGCGCCCCTGCTGGCGGGCGGCGGCGACACCTGGCGGGGGCTGCTCGCGGAGGAGGACCCCGGCACCCCGCTCGCGGAGGCGCTGGAACGCGCCGTGACCCGCTCGCTGAGCGGGCCGCAGGCGGTCGAGGAGGGCCTGGAGGTCACCCGCGGCCTGCTCCGCGCGGCCTCCGGCGACCAGGCGCTGCGGGCGGTCTGGTACCGCGTGAACCAGGACTCGGAGGAGCACCTGGTCCCGGTGATCGCCCGGCTGGCCGGTCCGGACGCCGAGCCCCGCGAGGTCCGGCTGCTGGCCGCCGCGGCCACGGACGCGATCCGGGTGGCGCTGGAACTGTGGTCGGCCACGGACGACCCCGTCGCGGGCCCCGGCTCCCCCGCCGAACTGGCGGTCCGCTGCCTGCACGACCTGACCGGCGCGATGCCCCTGCTGCGCTAGGGCGCGGCAGGGGCATCGTCCGGGGGGGACGTGGGTGTCAGCGGTCTTAGCGGGAGGTCTCAGTGACCCCCGCCGCCACCCCAGCCACCATTACCGCCGTCGCCACCGCGACCGCCACCACCGCCCCAGCCACCGCCACCGCCGTGGTCACCCCAGTCGCCGTTACCGCCGCGACCACCGTTGCCCCAGTCACCGTTACCGCCACGGCCGCCGTTGCCCCAGTCGTTGCTGTCGTGCCAGCCACCGTTGCCGCCGCGGCCGCCGTCGTTCCAGTCGCGCCAGCCGCCGTTGCCGCCCCGCCCGTTGTCGTTCCAGTTCGCGTGGTCCCAGCGGCCCCAGTCGTGACGGTCACTGTTGCCACCACGGCCGTTGTCGTTCCAGCACCAGCTCGGCCGGTCCCGCCAGTCGCGGTCGCAGCAGTGGTCCCACCGGGCGTCGGAGCGGTTCGAGGGGTACCGGTAGCAGTCGTAGCCACCGTCCCCACCACGCCCGCCACCGGTGACCACCGAAGCCGAGGCGCTGGCGACGGGAAGCAGCCCGATGGCCACCCCGGCGGCACCCGCCATGGCTGCTGCAACGATCCTTCGGCGCATCTCCATGCACCTCCGTACATAGCTCGCTTATAGGGCCTTTAGGTCCTCTCCACGGTCACCCGCCCCGAATGCCCTGTCAAAGCGGAAAGCCCTCAGCGACCCCTCCCAGAACGTGGCGGAGGGCCTCCCACCAGGCACTTCCCTCAGGCAGGAATCGTCAGTTGCCGGCCTGCGGCCGCCCACCGGGCACCCTCGGCCACATCCTCGGCATAGACCGGCATCTCCTCGATGCCCAGACTCTGCATCAGCGAGGCCGTGGGCACCCGGTAGCGGCGGCCGACCCGTACCACCTCGCAGGGAAAGGCGTCCCGGCGCACCAGACCGTAGGCCGTGGTGACACTCATGCCGAAGGCGCGCGCCGCCGTACACAGGTCCACCGACAGCGGCAGGCGGAATGCCTCGGCGAAGGTGAGCGTGGGCCCCATGGGCGCCGTCACCGGTTCCGCCGCCCGCCGAGCCGGAGCAGGCCGGCCCGCGCACCGCGCTCGCCGCGCCCACCGGGACCCGTGTACCGCGCCCGGACGGCCACACTGTCCAGGCCGAACCGCTGCGCCAGCATCCCGATACGTTCCCCCGCGGCCCGTACGGCGGGTGCGCGGGCCGGGCACGGAGCCGTCGCCTCCCCGGCGGCGTCCGGCAGGGAGGCCGCGGCCTCCTGCTCCTCGGCGGCCGGGCCGCCGTCGCACGCGCGGAGGGGATCCCACGACGCCGGGCTGTCGGGGACGGTGGCCACCGCGCGCTCCCGCAGGGCGGCCCGGGCATGCGCCCACGCCCTCCCGTGCGCGGCCCGCAGGACCGAGGCCCCCACCCCCGGGGCCCCGGGATCGCAGTCCCGTACCTCTTCCAGGAGGGCCAGCAGCAGCTCGCTCTGCGCGTCCTTGCGGTCGAAACGCAGACGCACGGACATGAGGTATGCCGCTTTTCGAATGCCGGGGGCCGCCAGCCATACCGCGAAAAGGCGCCACTGGTCCGCAGGCGATTCCTCACGGTGGGCATTGTCGATGACAAATTGCCACAGGGCCTCACGGAGCAACTCGTCCGCGGGTTTCCCGTAAATGACCTCTCGCGCCTCATCCGGTCGCACCATCACGGAATGCGAGCCGAGCGGCACCGAAAGGCAGACTTTCCGGTAGAAGCTTGTTTCCGTGAAGTGCTCGTCGATTCCGTCGAACACGTCGTTCCAGGCGAGTAGTGCCATCGTCTGCTCCTCGTACGTCGGACTGACGCGGGAAGGGGCCGGGTGCCGGCGCGAGGCCGGCACCCGGGGTGCTGCCTACGGCGCAGCCCTGACCGACGGGCTGTCCGAGGCGTCGGGGCTCGCCGTGGCGGACTCTTCGGGTACGGCCGAGGCCACGCCCGCCCGCCGCACCTTGATCGGCGGGAAGGACGAACGCCGTGCGGCCGCACGGGAACGGGCGCGGCGCTTCGGGTTGGGCACAGTCATCTCCTTTCTGCGTGAGGAAAGCGCACCCGCATTCGAGGTGCGCACGGGGTGACGAACTCCGCTTTCCGGCCGTATCGGGCCGGCTCGGTTCGACGTGTTCCAGATTGCCGCTCCGCACCGTCCGGTGTTTTCCTCACCTGTGAGGCCGGTGTGAGGTGAGCGTGAGGAGCAGGGATCACAAATCGCCATTGCTGGAAATCCGGCATGGAGCGACTCGGCGGAAGCCATGCTCATGGAGCGAGACCCCGCCACCATCCGACCTGCCATGCCCGAAGGAAAACCATGGAATTCGCTGTGCTCGGTCCGCGTGACGCCTTCTCCGCGGGCCAGCCGATCCTCCTGCGCCGGCCGAAGGCGGCAGCGCTGGCAACCGCGCTGCTGATCGCCCCCGGTTTCCAGGCCCCCCACTCCGACCTGAAAGCCTTCGTCTGGCCCGGCCGGCCCGTCGACGGGACCGCCCTCCGTCGGCAGCTGTCCGATCTGCGGCAGCTCCTGCCGACCGTGAAGCTCACCAGCGCCGGGGGCATGTGCACGCTGGAGGTTCCGCGGGACTGCGTCGACCTCACGCGCTTCGAGGACCTGTGGGAATCCGCCGAGTCCGAGAGCGGCAAGGACCGGCTGGACATCCGGCGTGCGGCGCTGCGGACGTGGCACGACGGCGGACCGCTCCAGCACATCGGCACCGCCGCGTTCGACGACGCCCGTGCGCGTCTGCACCGGCTCTGGCGCACCTCCTGGCTGACCTTCCTGAAGTCGGCCCTGGACCTCTCCGCCATCCCCCTCGCCTTGGAGGACACCGCCAGGCTCATGGACCTGTGGCCCGGAGACCAGGACGTCTTCGCGCTCCGCCTGCAGGCCCTGGCCGCCTGCTACGAACGCGCCTCCCTCCGGCAGGAGATCGCCGGCTGGACGGATGAGCACGGCGCGCCGGGCCCCCTGCTGCGCAGCGTCATCGCCTCCGTGACGGGCACGGGCTCCGCCACCCGGCGGCCGGACGGACGGGGCAGCCGGCCGAGCAGGCCGTGGCAGCTGCCGCCGCCCGGACATCGTCTCGTCGGCCGGGACAACGAACTGCGCGAGCTGGGCAAAGCCCTCGTCGGAACGCGCCGGAGCCGGCGCCGGCTGATCCTCCTGACCGGGCCTGCCGGGATCGGCAAGAGCGCACTGACCCGCGATGCCTCCGCCCGCCACGCGCGGAAGTTCGAAGCCGTCCTCTACGCGGATCTCATGGGCTGCACGTGGAACCGCCCGGGAGGCATCGATCCGGAGGACGTACTCACCCGCTTCCTGGACGATCTCGGTGTCGAGCCCATTCCAACCTCGCTGAGTGGCAAGACCGCCCGCTACCGGTCCGCTCTGGCGGAGCGCAAGGTGCTGGTCGTACTGGACAACGCCCGGGATGCCGAACAGGTATTCCCGCTGCTGCCGGGCGACGGCCCCAGCGCCACCGTCGTGAACAGTCGCAATGCCCTGTGGGGGCTGCGCGACAGCGAGGAGGCACACATCATGCCCATCTCACCGATCGACCGCGCGGCGGCCACGGCCCTGCTGCTGGAGGCAGTCGGCCTGGAGAACCGGGCCGCGAACCGGCGGTACGTCGACCGGATCATCGAGGAACTGACCGAAATCTGCGGCGGTTTGCCGCTCGCCCTGTCCATCATCGCCGAACGCATCCGCCGCAGGCCGCTGTCCGACCTCCGCGTACTGATCGAAGAACTCCGGCGGGACGGCAAAAAGCTGGACGCGCTCCAGTCGACCTCCCAGGAGGAGCGGAGCGTCCGGCTCGCCTTCGACTGCTCCTACCGCGACCTCTCCGAGAGCGCGACCCTCCTCCTGCGGCAGCTGGCCATCCACCCCGGTCCGAGCATCAGCTGGCAGGCCGTGGTCGACCTCGGCCCGGCGGCCGGCATCCAGGACCCCGGCCGCGCCGCGGACGAGCTCATCACCGCGAGCCTGCTCCTCCCGCACACGTCCGAGCGCTACCAGGTGCACGATCTGGTACGGACCTACGCGCGCGAGGCGGTGCCCGGCCTCACGGCCGAGGTGCGGGCCGCGACGGTGAAGCGCATCTGCGACCACACCCTGCAGAGCGTGTGGGTGTGCGACCAGATGCTGCAGCCGGGGCGGCACCTGCCCATCGAGCCCCGTCCCGACCTCGCCCTCGTCCCGCCGGAGGACGAGGGCGAGGCCATGGACAGGCTGGAGGCCGAGTACGACGCCGCGACGGCGGTGCTGGCTCTGGCGCAGGAAGCGGGCGCCTCCGACGTCCTGTGGCTGCTGCCCATGGCGTTGATCACCTACCAGTGGCGGCGCAGCCACTACTCCCAGGCCGCCCGCAACCTGCAACTCGCTCTGGAAGCCTCCGTCGGCCTGGCCGGCCCCAGCGATCGCGCGATGATCCTGCGCATGGTGGCGGGCTGCCACCGCAACCAGGGCAAGCTCGAAGTCGCCGCCGGAAACCTCCACCACGCGGCCGCCCTGAGCGAGCAGGGGCACTCGCCGGAGGACCGGCGCAGTCTGGCCCTCACCCTCAATGTGCTCGGCGTGGTCCAGCGGGAGCGCGGAATGGCCGACGAGGCCGAGGAGCACTTCGTCAGGGCGCTCGACTTGTCCCGGTCGCTGAACGACCTCCAGGGCACAGCGGGGGCACTCAGCGGACTGGCGATGCTCGACCTGGACCGGGGAGCCGGCCGGCAGGCTCTCGATCACGCCCTCGCCGCGCAGGACCTGTTCGACCGGACCACCGATCTCAGCGGCCAGGCAGCCGTGACCGTCACCCTCGGCGACATCCACGGACATCTGGCCGACCTGCCCTCGGCCGCCACCGCCTACGGTGCGGCCGCCCAGCAGTTCCGCAGGCTCGGGTACTGGGCCCGGGAGGCATCGACCCTGCGCAGTCTGAGCCGGGTCCAGTTGCTGTCCGGCAACCGCACCGGGGTCAGGGAGTCGCTGCGCAGGGCCCGCACACTCGAGGCCCGGGTCTCCGGCCGGGCCCCGGTTCAGCGCAGGAGGTAACCCTCCAGGTAGGGCAGCGTCGGATCCGGTACGAGGGGTTTGGCGGGCGGGCGGTCCCCGGGGCCGGGCAGCACGGACCGGAGGCAGGCGAGCACCTCCTTCACGGAGGCGGGCCGGTCGCCGGGGCGCCAGGCCACCATGCTCATGGCCAGGTCCCGGATCTTCGGTGGTACGCACTCCATCTCCCCGCGCGGGAGAGGGGGCACACCGGGGGTCGGGCGGCCCGCCCCGCCGCCGTACGGCAGACGCATCACCGTCATCGCCAGGATGACGCAGCCCAGCGCGTAGATGTCCGACGCCACGGTCACCTCCTGCTCTGCGTCGAACTGCTCGGGGGCGCTGTATCCGGTGGTCCCGCCCAGGTGGACCGGCAGCTGGCCGGCTATACCGGCAAGCCCCAGATCCAGCAGCTTCAGCCGTCCGCCGGCGGACTCGATCATCACGTTCGCCGGCTTGATGTCGCGGTGGACGAAACCGGCGGCATGCACATGCTCCAGGATCCCGCACAGCTGACCGATGACGGCGGCGACCGTGGCCGGGGATTTCACCGGGCTGGCGTCCAGCATCGCGTCCTCCAGCAGCACCCCGTCCACCCAGTCCATGACGATGCACCAGCCGTCCCCGTGGGGACCGTGCCACTGGACCTCAGGGATCCCCGGTGTCCCGAGGAGGTGCAGCCCGCGGGCCCCCTCGGTCTCCATCGCCTCCCTGCGGTGGCGAAAGGTGTCCGTCCCCTCGAACGAGCGCGGCGACAACACCTTCACCGCCACGCGGCGCCCGCTGCCGATGTCGACGGCCTCGTACAGCTGACCCTGTCCACCCCCGCCCACCAACTCGCCCACCTTGTAGGCGCCGTTCAGCAGTTTCCCGATCAATGGCACGACCTCCTGGTCCCCGCACCTCACCGGAAGACGGTCATCCCGGCCAGGACTCCGGGCATCCCTGCCCGGCTCGACGTACACCCATGCCGCGGCCCTCAGGCACGTCGGCACCGCTGGGACAGAGAGGAATCACGACCCATGAGAAACCCGCAGGAGACAACGGACGGGCTGGTCACGGAGCTGGCCAGGTCCCTGCTTCCCGACCGGGACCGGTCTCGCGCCGAGCTGCTGTGCGCGGTGGAGACCGGGCTGCTCCTGCAGGAGCACCTCGATCCGCGAGCACCCGCCGTCGCCGCCTGGGCCCTGTTCAGCGGCTACCCCTTCGCACGGGCCCGCGGCCTGGCCCCGGACGGAAGCAAGGAGCGCATGCGGCAGCGGGCGCGCCACGTCCTCTGGCCCTACCAGGAGAGGCCCGCCTGGGCTCAGGCCCTGGCGGTCTATCGCAAGATGCCCCAGAAGCTGCGCGGGTACGTGGTGTCCACCCCCGACTCGCCCGCCCTGCGCAACTCGGGCACGCCCGTCGCGGCATACAGGTGGACCGTGTACGAGCAGCTGCTGGGCACGAATCCTCCGTTCGCGCGGCGGACACGCCGGCAGGCCGGATCCGGGCTCCATGTGTTCGCCGCCGGCCGGTCCACCCTCACCGTGGACCTCCCCGTCCGGGAGCGCCGGGAACCGGCCGGTCACGATCTGGGCAGGGGCCGGAGGTTCAGCGGCCCGCTGCGTTTCGAGCGCGAGCGGCTGCTCACCACGGCAGCCCGCATGGACCGCCTCCACGACCAGGACTGGGTGGGGCGCCTGAGCCGGATCCTGTTCTCGGTCCGCAGGGGGAAGCGGTACCGGCGGGCCGATCAGTTCACCGTCGACGGCTTGCAGCACCTCGTCGGCCTGGAGGGCGAGGACCGCCGGACCCTGCGCGACGTCCTCACCGTGCACACGGTCCTCGCGGGCGGACGTGCGGACGGGCGCGGAGGCAGGGTCACCGTCGTCGTCGGGGACGAGCCGGAGGCTCTGCGCCTCGTGGACCTGTACAACCTCTACACGGACGGAGCCGCCGCGCCGGTCCTGGAACCTTCGGGGATCCCCTGGCACGTCGAGCGGCTGCTCCGGACGCCACCCGAGCGGGACTCCCTGTCGGCCTACCTCGACACCTCGTGCGCGCTGGACCTTCCGGAGTCCTCCGCCGGCGAGCACACCTCCGTGGATTTCGGTGGGGCCCCCTGCTCCACGCTGCAGGCGGGCTCCGTCCACCGGCCGGGGGCGGAGGAGTTCACGTGCCCGTCCTGGTCGGCCTGCGGCCGCCACCACGCGGCGCGGTCGCTCGTGGATGCCGACATCTGGGTGGTCACCCCCTCCGGGCTCGTCGACGGTTCACCTCCGGTGGCGCAGAACAGCGAGGACGTCCGCTTCCTCGAACTGGCCTGCCGGCGCAGCGACCTCCTGATCGTGGACGACGCGGACCGCGTCCAGGACCACCTGGACCGGTTCTTCGCCCCGGCCCAGACCCTCTTCGTCCAGGGCTCGCGGTCGTTCCTGGAGGATGTGCAGGCCCGTAAGGCCCGGGCGCTGGCCGAGCACGGTCACACCCAGCTGTTCGACGCGCGGGTGGAGGCGTGGTCGAACTCGCTCGACAGCGCCTGCCGTCTCGCCGAGCGGATCTGCACGATGCTGGCCGGCCGTCGCGCCCTCCGGGAGGCGGTCGGGGTCGACTTCTTCAGCGCCCGCACGCTCCGGGACCGCCTGGTGCGCGAACGCTTCCCGCTTCCCGAGGGGAGCGAGGAGGATCCGTACGAGGAGCGCCGGGCCCGCCTGGCCGGTGCTCTGGACGCCTTCCGGCTGAATCCCTTCGGCGACCGGCCCGGGCCGGACGACGGCGGTTCCGACCTCACCGCGGTGCTGATGCTCCTGCTGAGCACGGCCCATCCGGTCCGCACCCGGCACCGGCTGGCGGCGCTCACCGAGGCCCTCTTCGACGACGCCCAGGACGAAGCCTCCGCTGCGCTGCCGGGCCGCGCGACACGGCCGGGAGCGGAGGACCGTACGGTGTCACGGGCCGAGCGCGTCGAGTTCCTGCTGCTCCTCAGCGCCCTGGAGGACCGCCTGCCGCTCCTGACCGACCTGTGGCCCCAGGCCCGCTCGGCTCTGCGCGCCGGGTTCAACAGCATGTACCGCAGCCCCGTGGACTACGCGCCGCTGATCCCGGAACCCCCCATGGGCGAGGCCCTCGGATTCCGCTTCGAGCGGTCGGGCGGCGGGCGGGGGAAGCTCAGCTTCCTGCACTGCCAGGGGGTGGGCCGGGAACTGCTGCGGGCGATGCCGCGGCTTCCGGAGGCGGACGGGCTCCCCGGCGGCAATGTCCTCCTCATGTCGGGGACCAGCTGGGCCGGGCTGTCCCACCGCTACCACGTCTCCGTGCCGGTCGGCGTGGTGGTGGAACGCGCACCGGGCGGGCCGGGGGGCTCCGCCTCCCCGCACACCATGCGCGGCGAACCGGCCCTCCTGTCGCCGAGGACGGGGCCGTCGCCGGCGACGGAGGCGGCCGGTGATCAGTACGGTGCCCTGCGGCGCATGGCCGTCGTCCTCGGAGCGAGCGAGGCCGGCGGGGCCGAACACGGCGGCCCCCTCCAGCAGGAGCTCAAGCATCTGCCCGACGGGCGCGATCACCTGCTCCTGCTGGTGAACAGCTACGACGAGGCCGCCTTGGTGGCGAACACCCTGCACAGCCTCAGTTCGCGCTGGTACCGCAAGGTCCTCCGCCTGGTCCGGGACGACGGCACGGTCACCGAGCCGCGTGCGGACGACTACGAACACGCCCGTACGCTGCGGCGGGCCGACCTCACGACGTTCAGGGACCAGAAGGCGGACGTACTCGTCGCGCCCCTGCGCGCTCTGAGCGGCCGGCACGGCATCCTCAACCACGCGGGCACGGCGGTCTTCGGCACCGTCTACTTCCTGTCGCTGCCGACCCCCCACCCCGGGGATCTGAACCTCGCCGTGAGCGCGGCGAACGACCGGATGGTGCGTGCCCTCCACGACGGCTCGTTCGACCGCTGGATGCGGGACGGCGCCTCATTGGAGGAGCCCGCCCTCCGCATCCGCCGGGCGGCGGCCCGCGCCTGGAATCACGCCATGACCCGGGACACCGATCCCCGGGCCGAGGCGTGGGACATGATCGTGCTGATGTGGCAGGCCGTCTCCCTCCTGACGGAGGGCGACGTCCCGGCCCGCGTGGTCATCGCCGACCCCGGCACGGGAGGCCGGTCCCCCTCGGCCCGGACCACCGCCATGCTGTCGGCGCTCGCCCCCTACTTCGACGCGACGCCCGAGCCCCCCACCCCCGACCACCACGTAGCCCAAGCCCTCTACGGCCCCCTGCGGAACATGCTCCACCACTACGCCACACACCTCACGTCCCCTGCCCCCGACCACTGACGGCCGGCGGCGGCATCACACACGGCGAAGGCCGCCACCCCGGCTGGGGTGGCGGCCTTCGGGAGGCTGTGCGGCCTAGAGGTCGAAGTAGAGCTCGAACTCGTGGGGGTGGGGGCGCTGGGCGATCGGGGCGATCTCGTGCGTGCGCTTGTAGTCGATCCAGGTCTCGATCAGGTCCGGGGTGAAGACGCCGCCGGCCAGGAGGTACTCGTGGTCCGCCTCCAGGGCCTTGAGGACGTCCTCCAGGCTGGTCGGGACCTGCGGGACGTTCGCGTGCTCGTCCGGGGAGAGCTCGTAGAGGTCCTTGTCGATCGGCTCCATCGGCTCGATCTTGTTCTTGATGCCGTCGAGGCCCGCGAGGAGCAGGGCCGAGAAGGCCAGGTACGGGTTCGAGGACGGGTCCGGCGCGCGGAACTCCACGCGCTTCGCCTTCGGGTTCGAGCCCGTGATCGGGATGCGCATCGCGGCGGAGCGGTTGCGCTGCGAGTACACCATGTTCACCGGCGCCTCGAAGCCCGGGACCAGGCGGTGGTACGAGTTCACCGTCGGGTTGGTGAAGGCCAGCAGCGACGGGGCGTGCTTGAGGATGCCGCCGATGTAGTAGCGGGCGGTGTCCGAGAGGCCCGCGTAGCCGGCCTCGTCGTAGAACAGCGGGTCGCCGTTGGCCCACAGCGACTGGTGCACGTGCATGCCGGAGCCGTTGTCACCGAAGATCGGCTTCGGCATGAAGGTGGCGGTCTTGCCGTTCTTCCACGCGACGTTCTTCACGATGTACTTGAAGAGCATCAGGTCGTCGGCCGCGGCGAGCAGCGTGTTGAACTTGTAGTTGATCTCCGCCTGGCCGCCGGTGCCGACCTCGTGGTGCTGGCGCTCGACCTGGAGGCCCTGGGCGTCGAGCTCCAGGGAGATCTCGGCGCGCAGGTCCGCGAAGTGGTCGACCGGGGCGACGGGGAAGTAGCCGCCCTTGTAGCGGACCTTGTAGCCGCGGTTGTTCTCCTCGGAGCCGGTGTTCCAGGCGCCGGCCTCGGAGTCGATGTGGTAGAAGCCCTCGTTCGCGGTGGTCGCGAAGCGAACGCTGTCGAAGATGTAGAACTCCGCCTCGGGCCCGAAGAACGCGGTGTCGGCGATGCCGGTGGAGGCGAGGTACGCCTCGGCCTTCTTCGCGATGTTGCGCGGGTCGCGGCTGTACGCCTCGCCCGTGATCGGGTCGTGGATGAAGAAGTTGATGTTCAGCGTCTTGTCGCGACGGAAGGGGTCCAGGCGCGCGGTGGTGATGTCGGCGCGCAGGGCCATGTCGGACTCGTGGATCGCCTGGAAGCCGCGGATCGAGGATCCGTCGAAGGCGAGCTCCTCCGCCGGGTCGAATGCCCGCGCCGGGATCGTGAAGTGCTGCATCACACCAGGCAGGTCGCAGAAGCGGACGTCGACGAACTTGACGTCGTTCTCCTCGATGTACTGCTTGACTTCGTCGGCGTTCTGGAACATCCAACTCCTCCTACTCCCGGCCCCGGGGCAGGGACGGGCTTTATAGCTCGTGGTGCGTCAGTGCGGTGCCGCACGCTGACCCGACCATAAGCAGACGGGATTTCTCAAGCATGACCCATTTGTTTCGCACAAGTTAACCAGGGTCCGGCCGGAGTGCCGTGAGGCGCCACCGGTACCGTGGTCGGGTGGACAACAGACAGGCAATCGGATCCTGGCTCTCCGGCCCCAAGGCAGCCGCGGAGGACATGGGCGTCGACTTCGGCTACCCGGGCCAGCGGCTCGGTCTGCCGCAGCACGGGCCCGGCTCGGTGGCGCGCTTCGGCCGCCGGCTCGGCGCCGTGGCCCTCGACTGGGTCGGCTGCCAGCTCATCGCCTACGGCCTGATCACCGGCGGCCACCTGGCCGGCGCGGGCAACTGGACCCTCGCGCTCTTCCTGGCCCTGACCGTCCTCACGGTCGGCACGGTGGGCTTCACACCCGGCAAGCGGGCCCTGGGCCTCCGGGTGATCGCGGAGGACGGCGGCCGTCTCGGCATCGGGCGCGTGATCGTACGGACCCTGCTGCTGGCCCTCTTCATCCCCGCGCTGATCTGGGACCGGGACGGCCGCGGCCTGCACGACCGCCTCGCCCGCGCCGTCCAGGTCCGTATCTAGGACCCAGGGCGCGGCGCATCCAGGACCCAGCGCGCGGCACACAGCACGAACGCCACAGGGGCGCTTCCCGAGCCGGTAGCTGGGTGCTCGACCGGCACGGGGCCTAGGAGCGCCGGACCCAAAAAGAAGATAAAGATCGGACGAGCCGACGTCAG
>NZ_JBEYVX010000109.1:0-19001 GCF_040644195.1 Streptomyces sp. NPDC047014
GCGCGGGGCAACCCGGCGGCGGTGCCCGCCGCCGACCGCGGGGCCACACGTATCGCGGACCGGGTCGTGGCCAAGATCGCCGCGCAGGCGGCCCGGGAGGCGCTGGCCGTGGTCCCCGGCGCGCCCCCGCACGCCACGGTCACCGTGCACCACGACATCGCCCGGGTGCATGTGAGCCTGGAGCTGGACTACCCCTCCGACGTGGCCGCCCAGTGCGCAGCCGTCCGCGGCCGGGTCGTCCGCCGCGTGGAGGAGTACGCGAACATGTCCGTTCCCGAGGTGGACATCGACATCGAGCGGCTGCACTCCGCGCACACCGCCGCCGGCCGGGACCGGCGGCTGCGGTGACGGCCACCCGCTTCCGGTCCGCCCGCCGCATCCCCGCGGCGCTGGTCGCCCTGCTGGTGATCGGCGTGAGCGGGCTGTTCCTCTACGACCTGGCCGCCGTACGGGCCGAGCGCCCGGCCATGGCCTGGCGGCGCGAGCTGGCCCGGCGGCTGGAGACGTACACCCCCTCCGACACGACGGTCCAGCTGGCCGGGGTGGTGCTCGCGCTGCTCGGGCTGGTGCTCCTGGTGCTGGCCGTCACCCCCGGGATCCGCCGGATCCTGATGATGCGCGGCCCCGAGCAGGAGGGCGAGGAGGTCCCCGGCCCCGGGCTGCGGGCCGGGATCGGCCGCAAGGACGCCGCGATGGTGCTGCGGGACCGGGCCATGGAGGTGCCCGGCGTACGCTCCGCGCGGGTCCGGATGGGCCGCTCGCGGGTACGGGTGCGGGCCACCTCGCACTTCCGCGCACTGGACGAGGTACGGGACGAGCTGGACGCGGTCATGGCCGTCGGCATCGACGAGCTGGGTCTCGCGCGCCCGCCGCGGCCGCGCGTACGGGTCAGGAGGTGAGCGGATGCTCGGGACGGTGAACCGGATCCTGCTGGCGGTGGCCGGGGCGGTGCTGCTGGCGGCCGGGGTCGTCCTGCTGACGGCCGTGCGGCCGCTCCACGGACGGGCCGCGCCGCTGCTGACCGCCGCCGACCGGCGCCGGTACCTGCACGCCGACGGCTGGTGGTTCTGGGTGCTGCTCGCGGCCCTCGCCGTCGTCCTGGTGCTGGCGCTGTGGTGGCTGCTGGCGCAGCTCAAGCGCACGCGGCTGCGGACGGTGCCCGTGGACACCGGGGACGGGACCTTCGCCGTCCTGCGCGGGCGCGCCCTCGCGGACGCCGTCGCCGCCGAGGCCGGCGCCCTGGACGGGGTCGCCGGCTGCCGGGTCGCCCTGCGCGGGCGGCGCGGATCGCCCGCGCTGCGGGTGGCGGTGGAGCTGGAGCCCCACGCCGTCCCCGCCGACACGCTGGCCGGACTGGCCGGGCCGGTGCTCGGCCACGCCCGGACCTCGGCGGGCCTCGCGGACCTGCCGGCGGAGGCCCGCTTCAAGGTCAGCTCCCACCGGGCCCGGCGCGTGAGCTGACCGGTGGGTGAGCTGACCGGTGTGTCCGCGCACCTGAGCCGGGGTGCGCGGACGGCCGGTCAGAAGCCGTGCCGGAAGCCGCCGTCGACGGGCAGCATCACGCCCGTCAGATAGGAGGCGGCGGGCGACAGCAGGAAGGCCGCCGTACGGCCGAACTCCTCCGGCGCCCCGTACCGGCGCAGCGGGATGCGCGCCTCGTGCCCGGCGCGCGCCGCCGCGGCGTCACCGGAGAGCGCGTCGAGCTCCCGTACCCGGTCGGTGTCGATCCGCGCCGGCAGCAGGCCGACCACGCGGATCCCGCGCGGGCCCAGCTCCACGGAGAGGGACTTCGCGAAGCCCGCGAGCCCCGGGCGCAGCCCGTTGGAGATGGTCAGGCCGGGGATCGGCTCGTGCACCGAGCCCGAGAGGACGAAGCCGATGACCCCGCCCTCGCCCAGCCCGGCGGCGGCCTCGCGGGCCAGCCGGACCGCGCCGAGGAAGACCGATTCGAAGGCGGCCGTCCACTGCTCGTCGGTGTTGCCCGCCGCGGTGCCGGGGGCCGGGCCGCCGACGCTGATGAGGATGCCGTCGAAGCGGCCGAAGCGCTCGCGGGCGGTGGTGATCAGCCGGGCGGCGGCCGCCGGGTCGGAGTTGTCGGCGGCCACGCCCACGGCGTCCGGGCCGAGCGCGGCGGCGGCCTCGGCCGCCCGCTTCTCGTCCCGGCCGGTCACGAGGACCTTCGCGCCGTCGGCGGTCAGCTCCCGGGCGGTGGCGAGTCCGAGGCCGCGCGTGGCCCCGGTGACGATGTAGACGCGGTCCTTCAGTCCAAGATCCATGCCGCTACGCTACGCCGTCGCGGGCGCCGCCTCCGCGGCCCGGGCGGCTTCCGCCGCGGCGGCGGCCTGCTCGCGGTCGCGCTTCTCGCGCCGTACGAGGACCAGCCAGCCCACCGGCACGCTCGACGCGAACAGCCACCACTGGACCGCGTACGCCATGTGCGCGCCGATCGAGTCGTGGTCGGGCTCGCCCACCGGCTCCGGGCCGCCGTCCGCCGGGACCGGGGCGGTGAGCTCCAGGTAGCCGCCGAGGACCGGCCTGCCCAGGTACTCCGCCTGCCGCTCGCTGTTGATCAGCATCACCTGGCGGTCGGGCAGGCCCTTGCGGTCCTTGATGCCGCTGCCGCCGCTGGTCTCGTCGGCCTTGAGCCGGCCGGTGACGGTGACCTCGCCTGCGGGCGGCGTGGGTACCGGGGGATAGGCGCGCGGGTCGTCGCCGCCCGCCACCCAGCCGCGGTTCACGAGGACCACCCGGCCGTCGGCGAGGACGAGCGGGGTCAGCACATGGAAGCCGACCTTGTCGTCCTTGTCGGTGCGCATGCGTACGACGACCTCGTGGGCGCCGTCGTAGGTGCCGGTGGCGGTGACCGCGCGCCAGTAGTCCGCGCGCGGGACCTTGTGGCCGGGGGAGGTGACCTCGGTCATGGGGACCGGCTTCGCCCGCAGGTTCGTCTCGATCAGCTGGTTCTGCACGACCCGGCGTTCGTGCCGGTGGTACTGCCAGAACCCGAGCTTGATCATCACGGGGATGAGGACGAGCGCGATGAGGGTGAGGCACACCCACTGCCGGGTCAGGACGAAGCGGTACACGCCCACGACGGTACCCCCAGCGCGCGGGACCCCGGCGGCCGGGTGGCCGTCCGGGGTCACGGGAGGGGGTACGGGGGCAGGTGACGGGGGAGCGGGCGGCGGACGGGCCGGCGGGGGTCAGACGCGGTCGACGATCCCCACCTTCCCCTCCGCGCGGGCGCAGTGCGCACCGCAGAACCACTGGCCCTGGACCTCGACGCCCTGCCCGATGATGGAGACCCGGCAGTGCTCGCAGACGGGCGCCATGCGGTGGATGGCGCAGGAGAAGCAGTCGAAGACGTGCACCGCGCCCTGCGCGTGCACCTCGAAGGACATGCCGTAATCGTTTCCGCAGACCTCACAACGTGCCATGCGCCGAATGCTGCGCAGGGGGAGGGGCCGGAACAAGATCCGCCCCCGTGAGTCGCCGCGCCTGCACCCGGGCGGCGCAACCCGGCGCGGGCGGGCGCGAGCCGGCGCCGCCCGGCGGGGGCGCGGCTCAGGAGTCGGCCGGGGCCACGTCCCGCAGCAGCTGGGTGAAGGCCGCCTCGTCCACCACCGGGGTGCCGAAGGACTTGGCCTTGACCGTCTTGGACGTGGCCGAGTCCGGGTCGTTCGTCACGAGGAGGCTGGTGAGCCGCGACACACTCGTCGCCACATGCAGCCCCGCCTCGACCGCCCGGTCCTCCAGCAGCTCCCGTTCCACCGAGGTGTCCCCGGAGAAGGCGATCCGCATGCCCTGCTGGAGCGGCTTGCCGTCCTCGAAACGCCCCGGGTTGGGGTGCGGGCACGGCGGGCGCTTGCGCGAGGCCCGCCAGCTGCCGCCCCGGTAGTCCGCCTGCCGGCCGATGCGCGGGGTGGCGGCCGAGTCCGTCCACTCCGTCAGCGGGCGGCACTCCAGCAGCGGCAGCCGGACCCCGTCGCGCGCGGCGGCGTGCAGCGAGGGGCGGAACGCCTCCGCCAGCACCCGGGCGTCGTCCAGGGCGTGGTGGGCGCGCTGCTGGACCACACCGAAGTGCGCGGCCAGCGACTCCAGCTTGTGGTTGGGGAGCGGGAGGTTCAGCTCCTTCGACAGGGCGATGGTGCACAGCCGCTGACGGACCGGCGCCGTGGTGGCGGCCCGCGCGTACTCCCGGGCGATCATCTGCCAGTCGAAGATGGCGTTGTGCGCGACGAGCACCCGGTCGGCGAGCCGGCCGGCGAACTCCTCGGCGATGTCCCCGAAGAGCGGGGCGTCGTCGAGCATCGCGCTCGTCAGCCCGTGGATCCACACCGGGCCCGGGTCCCGCTGCGGGTTGACCAGGCTGTACCAGTGGTCCTCCACATTGCCCCGCGCGTCCAGCCGGTAGACGGCGGCGGAGACTATCCGGTCGTCGCGAGCGAGCCCGGTGGTCTCCACGTCGACGACCGCGTACCCCTGGGGATACGCGGTCGGCCACGTCGTCTCTGCGGTCGTACGGTCGTCGAGCATGGTCACAGAGGATATCGGCACGCACCGACACCGCCGCCCCACCCTCGGTCAGCCCGGCCCGCCCGCCAGGTCAGCCCGGCCCGCCCGGCCGGTCAGCCCGGCCCGCCCGCCCCGTCCTCCGGTGCCAGCAGGGCCGTCACCAGGGCCCGTACGGAGAGCAGGAAGAGCCGTTCCGGATCGGCCGGGCGGGCCAGCGCGCGGGCCAGCGGCGGGTCGTCGGGGGCGGTGGCCGGATCCCACAGCTCGCCCTCGCCCGGGGACTGCGCGGGGGCCCGCTCGCGGTTGCGCTCCACCAGCAGGAAGCCCACCACCTGGTACTGCACCGCGCGCACCGCGTCGGCCGCCTGGGCGCCGCGCAGCCCGGCGGCGTGCACCTCGTGGACGAGGGCCTGCTGCGCGGGCAGGAACATCCGCTCGGTCAGGCCGCGTTCGTGGACCATCGCGATCAGGTGCGGGCGGGCGCGCAGCTCGCGGCGCAGGGTCCCGGCCACCGAGAGGATCCGCTCGGCGGGGGTGCGGCCGGCCGGGCGGAGGGCGCCCATCTCCTCCACGGTGCGCCGCACGAGGGCGTCGAGCAGGGACTCGCGGTTGCCGACGTGCCAGTAGATGGAGGTCACCGCGGTGCCCAGCTCGGCGGCGAGCCGGCGCATGGTGAGCGCGGCCGGCCCGTGCCGCCGGACCAGCTCCGCGGCGGTTTCCAGCACCTCCTCGCGGGTGAGCGCGGTTCTGGCCATGTCGGTTCTCCGTCGATCTGTCGATCCGTCAGTTCCCGTGTGTGCGCGGGTCTTTACCCTTCATCGGCATCGGTGTAACTGTGTTACAGATCCGACTCCGCCCGCGACAGGGAGGGTGCGACACATGGCACGCGTACGGTACGGAGCGCGCACCGAGGCCGAGATCACGGCCGCGCGCGAGAAGAGTTCCCGGCTGCCCGAGATCTGGTCCACCGGGGTCGTCGCCGTCTGGGAGAGCGACCCGGAGGTGGTGGCGGCCGTCCTGCCCCCGCCGCTGGCCCCCGCCGGCCGGCCCCTCGTACGGGCCGCCATCAGCACGGTCGACCTGCCCGGGTACCCCCTGGGCGCCGGCTCGGTGGCCGTCGCCGCCCGGCACGGCGAGGTCGAGGGCTGGTACCCGCTCGTCATGCCGATGACCCACGAGCGGGCGCTCACCGGCGGCCGCGAGGTCTTCGGCGAGCCGAAGAAACTGGGCGAGGTCACCGTCGAGCGCGACGGGCTGGTCGTCCGCGCCGCCCTCGCCCGGCACGGCATCGCCTTCGTGGAGGTGCGCGGCGCGGTGGACCGGACGCTGCCGCTGCCCGAGGCCAGTGTGAAGACCGACTTCTACTTCAAGTTCCTGCCCGCCGCGGACGGTTCGGGCCTGGAGGCGGACCCGGTCCTCGTGCACTGCACCCGCCACGAGAAGGTCCGCAAGCTGGAGCATGTCACCGGTGACGTGGTGCTCCGCGAGTCCATGTACGACCCGGTCGCGGACCTCCCCGTCCGCCGCCTCGTGGAGATCACCCTCGGGGAGAAGACCACCGACCAGCGGGGCAGGGTCGTCGAACGGGTCAGCGCCCGCACCCTCCTGCCGTACGTCCACCAGCGCTACGACGATCCGGCGCAGCTCCTCGACGGCCCCCCGGAAGGCGGGCTGTGAGATGCGACTCGAACCGGGACAGGTGGCCGTCGTCACCGGCGCCGCCGGCGGCATCGGCCTCGCCATGGCCCGCCGCTTCGCCGCGGAGGGCCTGAGGGTCGTCCTCGCGGACGTGGAGGAGAAGGCCCTGCGCGCGGCCGCCGCCGCACTGGAGGCCGACGGCGCCGACGTGCGGGCGGTGCTCGTGGACGTCTCCGACCGCGATTCCGTACTGGCCCTCGCCGACAGCGCGTACGACGCCTACGGCGCGGTGCACGTGCTCTGCAACAACGCGGGCGTCGGCTCCGGCGCCGAGGGCCGCATGTGGGAGCACGAGCCCAACGACTGGAAATGGGCCTTCTCCGTCAACGTATGGGGCGTCTTCCACGGCATCCAGGCGTTCCTGCCGCGGATGCTCGCGGGCGGCGCGCCCGGCCACGTCGTCAACACCTCCTCCGGCGACGGCGGCATCGCCCCGCTGCCCACCGCCTCCGTGTACGCCGTCACCAAGGCGGCCGTGGTCACCATGACCGAGTCCCTGTACGCCCACCTCAAGGCCGAGGGCGCGGCCGTCGGCGCCTCCGTGCTCTTCCCCGGACCGCACATGCTGCGCACCGGGCTGTGGGAGTCGCACCGCAACCGCCCCGAGCGGTACGCGAAGCAGCGCCCGCGCAGGACCCCGTACCGCAGCCTCGACCAGTACGAGGCGGCGATGCGGCGGGCCGGGCGCGAGGTGGCCTTCACCCCGGTGGAGGAGGTCGCCGGGCACGTCGTCGACGGCATCCGCGCCGACCGCTTCTGGATGCTCCCGCCGAGCGAGCACAGCGACCGGCAGATCCTCGCCCGCTCGCGGTCGATGCTCGACCGCGCCAACCCCGCCTACCTGGAAAGCTTCATCCTCGACTGAGGGGCCCGCCGTGCCTGACGACCCGTACGAAGCACCGTATGACGACACGTACGAAGACCCGCGAGAAAACCCGCGCGAAGACCCGTATCTGATCATCTCCTCCGACTGCCACGCGGGCCTGCCCACCGAGCGGTACCGGCCCTATCTCGACTCCCGCTTCCACCGCGCGTTCGACGCGTTCCTCGGCGAGCGGGAGGCCCGCCGCGAGGAGGCCACCCGCCTCGGGATCCGGAACGAGGCGTTCGCCGAGCGCTGGTTCCACGAGCACGAGGAGGGCCTGCGCGGCGGCTGGGACACCGCGCAGCGGCTCAAGGAGCTCGACGGGGACGGCGTGGCCGCCGAGGTGGTCTTCCCCGACGCCGATGCCGTGGACAGCCGTACGGCGGCCCCTTTCGGGGTGGGCCTCGGGCTCTCGGGCGACCAGGACCCGGAGCTCGGCATGGCGGGGGCGCGGGCGCACAACCGGTGGCTGGCGGAGTTCGTCTCCGCGCACCCCGAACGGCACTGCGGTGTGGCCCTGCTGCCCATCACCGGCGAGCCGGGGGAGGTCGTCGCGGAGATCCACCGGGCGAAGGAGTCCGGGCTGGGCGCGCTGATGATCCCCGCGATGTGGGTGGACCGGGCCCCCTACCACGACCGCCGCTACGACCCGGTCTGGGCGGCGGCGGCCGAGACCGGGATGCCCGTCGTCACCCACTCCGGGGCCTCACCCCGCCACGAGTACGGCGACCACCTGGGCATCTTCGTCTCCGAGGTCACCTGGTGGCCGGCCCGCCCGCTGTGGTTCCTGCTCTGGTCCGGGGTCTTCGAACGGCACCCGGGGCTGCGCTTCGGGGTGGCGGAGGCAGGCTGCTGGTGGCTGCCGAACCAGCTGTGGTTCATGGACCGGCTCTACCTCGGCGCGCACGGCGGCAAGAAGCTCTCGCCCTTCGAGGAGCTGAAACGGCCGCCCAGCGAGTACCTGGACCGGCAGGTGTTCATCTGCGCCACGAACACCAAGCGGCGCGAGCTGGCGCAGCGCTACGAGATCGGCGTGGACAACATCCTGTGGGGTTCGGACTTCCCGCACCCCGAGGGCACCTGGCCCGACACCGCCGGCTGGCTGCGGCGCACCTTCCACGACATCCCCGTCGACGAGACCCGGCGGATGCTCGGGCTGGCGGCGGCGGAGGTCTTCGGCTTCGACACCGCGCGGCTCGCCCCGCTCGCCCGCCGGATCGGCCCCACCCCGGCGGCCCTCGGCCAGCCCCCGGACCAGGCGGCGGTACGGGCCTCCTGGGCGCGCTCGCGCGAGGTGGGCCGGCACTGGCTGACGGGGCACGACTTCCCCGTACTGGGGGCCGGGCGGTGACCGGGGGCGGGGGCGGCGCCGTGACCGGCGGCGGCGTGGCGGCGGGCGGCGGCGCGGTGGCCGGGGGCGGCGGGGCGACCGGCAGCGAGGAGGACCGCTACACGGTCATCTCGGCGGACTGCCACGCGGGCGCGGACCTGCTGGACTACCGGCCGTACCTGGAGAAGCGCCACCACGACGACTTCGACGCCTGGGCCGCCGCGTACGTGAACCCGTACGAGGACCTGCTCGCGGACACCGCCGACCGCAACTGGAACTCGGAGCGGCGGCTCGCGGAGCTGGAGGCGGACGGGATCGTCGCCGAGGTCGTCTTCCCCAACACCGTCCCGCCGTTCTTCCCCTCGGCCTCCCTGATGGCCCAGCAGCCGACGGCCGCCGAGTACGCCCTGCGCTGGGCCGGGCTCCAGGCCCACAACCGCTGGCTGGCGGACTTCTGCGCGCTGGCGCCGGGGCGCCGGGCGGGCGTGGCCCAGATCCTGCTGAACGACGTGGACGCGGCGGTGCGGGAGGTCCGCCGCACCCGGGAGGCGGGCCTGACGGGCGGCATCCTGCTGCCCGGCGTACCGCCCGGCTCGCCGGTCCCCGAGCTGTACTCGGCCGTCTACGACCCGCTGTGGGCGGTGTGCGAGGAGCTGGAGGTGCCGGTCAACCACCACGGCGGCTCCGCCTCGCCGCCGCTGGGGGAGGAGCCGGCGGCGCGGGCCGTGTTCATGGTGGAGACCACCTGGTTCTCCCACCGCGCCCTGTGGCACCTGGTCTTCGGCGGCGCCTTCCACCGCCACCCGGGCCTCCGGCTCGTCCTGACGGAACAGGGCTCGGGCTGGATCCCGGGCGTCCTGGACATGCTGGACTACTACCACGGCCGCCTGGGGGCGGCCACAGCCTCCGCGGAGTCCAAGTTCGGGGCGGGCCTGGCGGAGACGATGGGCAAGGGCCCGGGGGAGATCTGGCGGGACAACTGCTTCGTGGGCGCGAGCTTCATGCGCCCCCACGAGGTCCCGCTCCGGGACCGGATCGGCCTCGACAAGATCATGTGGGGCAGCGACTACCCCCACGACGAGGGCACCGCCCCCTTCACCCGCGAGGCCCTCCGCATCGCCTACGCGGGCCTCCCGAGGGCGGAGGTGGCCGCCATGACCGGCGGCAACGCGGCCCACGTCTACGGCTTCGACCTCCCGTACCTGAACACCCTGGCCGCCCACCACGGCCCCCTGACCGCAGAAATCGCCGAACCCCTGACCCGCATCCCCCCGCAAGCCACCAGCCCCGCCTTCGCGAGGGGCGGCTCGGTCCGCGTCTGGTAGCCCCCACGCTCCCGCCGGGGCGGCTCCCGAGCGAATCGGAGCCGCTCCGGCGGGCACCTGGGCGAACCGCCGGTAACATCGCTGGATACCGATCGGTAACAACCCCTAGCGGTGCGCCGGAAGGCGACCCTATGGTGCGGGCATGCCGAACCTGCCCGATGTCGTGCTGTGGTCCATACCCGCCTTCGTACTGCTCACCGTCATCGAGGTGGTCAGCTACCGGCTGCACCCCGACGACGATGCCGCCGGCTACGAGGCCAAGGACGCCGCCACCAGCATGACCATGGGGCTCGGCAGCCTCGGCTTTGATCTGCTGTGGAAGATCCCCGTGGTCGCGGCGTTCACCGCCGTCTACGAACTGACGCCGCTGCGCGTGCCGTTGCTGTGGTGGACGCTTCCGCTGATGCTGCTCCTCCAGGATTTTCTCTACTACTGGCAGCACCGCGGGCACCACGTCGTCCGGATCCTCTGGGCCTGCCACGTCGTGCACCACAGCAGCCGGAGGTTCAACCTCAGCACCGCCCTGCGGCAGCCCTGGACCAGTGCCACCACCTACTGGTTCTACCTGCCGATGGTGGCCCTCGGGGTGCATCCGGCCGTGGTCCCCTTCTGCCACTCGCTCAATCTGCTCTACCAGTTCTGGGTGCACACCGAGCGCATCGGGAAGCTGCCCCGGGCCTATGAGTACGTCTTCAACACCCCCTCCCACCACCGCGTCCACCACGCCTCGCAGGGCGGCTACCTGGACCGGAACTACGGCGGGATCCTGATCGTCTGGGACCGGATCTTCGGCTCCTGGGTGGGGGAGACCGAGAGGCCCGTCTACGGGCTCACCAAGAACATCGGGACCTTCAACCCGCTGCGCGTCGCCACCCACGAGTACGCCGCCATCGCGCGCGACGTACGGGCCGCGCGGAGCTGGAGCGAGCGGGCCGGGCGGGTCTTCCGCGGCCCCGGCTGGCAGCCCGCCGCCACGACCGCCACGGCTCCCGCCACGACCGCCACGGCTCCCGCCCCGGCCGTGCGGGAGAGCGCCGCGTGAGGAGTGGGGTCCAGGCCCCCGGGCCGCCCGTGCCCACCTGGGCCGTGCCGCCGGCCGAGGACGGGCGGGAGCGGGTCGGGTGGTTCGCGCTCGTGGGCTTTGCCGTGGCCACCGCCGTCGATCTTGTGGCGCTGCTGGCAGGCTGGCACCTCGGGCACGTCCTCGCCAAGCCGCTGCTGATGCCGCTGCTCGCCGCGTACGTGCTCAGCCGCGGTGCGCCCCGGCTGCTGGTCGCCGCGCTGCTGTTCGGCTGGGGCGGGGATCTGGCGCTGCTCCTCGACGCCGAGGCCGCCTTCCTCGTCGGCATGGGCTCCTTCGCGGTCGGCCACGTCTGCTACCTCGTACTCTTCGCCCGGCGCCCCGCGCACCCGCTGCTCGGCGGTGCCTACGCGCTCGCCCTCGCCGGGACCGTGGCCCTGCTCTGGGGGGATCTGCCCGCCGGGCTGCGGATCCCCGTCGCCGGATACAGCCTGCTGCTGACCGCCATGGCCTTCCGCTCCGGCGCGCTCGGGGTGCGGGCGGGGGCCGGCGGCGCGCTGTTCCTGCTCTCCGACACCCTCATCGCCGCTGGTGTGGCCGGGTGGCCGCAGCTGCCCCGGCCGGACTTCTGGGTGATGGCCACCTATGCCGCCGCCCAGTACCTCCTCGCCACCCGGGCTACGGGTGCCACCCCCGCCGCCGGCCGCACCGCGCGCGGAGCAGGCGTACGGTAGGACGGACGTCAGTCGTACAAGACTGAACCATCTCTCCCGGAGGACTGCACCACCATGCGCGCCACCGTCATCCACGCCCCGCACGACATCCGCGTGGAGGAGGTGCCCGACGCCGCGATCCGGCGCCCCGAGGACGCCGTCGTCCGCGTCCTGCGTGCCTGCATCTGCGGCAGCGACCTGTGGGCCTACCGCGGCGAGGCCGCCCGTGAGCCCGGCCAGCGGATCGGGCACGAGTTCCTGGGCATCGTCGAGGAGACCGGCTCCGCCGTGTCCTCGCTGCGCGCCGGGGACCTCGTCGTCGCGCCGTTCATGTGGTCGGACGGCACCTGCGAGTTCTGCGCCGAGGGCCTGTACACCTCCTGCGACCACGGCGGCTTCTGGGGCTCGGTCGGCCACGACGGCGGCCAGGGCGAGGCCGTGCGCGTCCCGCACGCCGACGGCACCCTGGTGAAGCTGCCCGCCGAGGCGGTCTCCGACGACCACCTGCTGACCGGCCTGCTCGCCCTCTCCGACGTCATGGGCACCGGCCACCATGCCGCGCTGGGCGCCGGCGTGCGCGCGGGCTCCACGGTCGCGGTGGTCGGCGACGGCGCCGTCGGCCTGTGCGGGGTGCTCGCCGCCAAGCGGCTCGGGGCCGAGCGGATCATCGCACTGGGGCGCCACTCCGTCCGTACGGACATAGCCAAGCTCTTCGGCGCCACCGAGGTCGTCGCCGAGCGCGGCGAGGCCGCCGAGGCGGCGGTGCGCGAGCTGACCGGCGGGCGCGGCGCGCACGCGGTCATCGAGGCGGTCGGCACCGAGCAGTCCATGCGTACGGCCGTGAACATCACCCGCGACGGCGGCTCCATCGGCTACGTCGGCGTCCCGCACGGCAGCGGTACGGGCCTCGACCTCGGCGTCATGTTCGACCGCAACATCACCCTGCGCGGCGGGGTGGCCCCGGTCCGCGCCTACATCCCGGAGCTGCTGGAGGACGTGCTCGCCGGGGTGATCGACCCCGCGCCCGTCTTCGACCGGGCGGTGACCCTGGACGAGGTGCCGGAGGGCTACCGGGCCATGGACGACCGCAGCGCGCTCAAGGTGCTGATCAAGCCCTGACCCGCTGATCCGCCCAAGGAACGGGAGGCCGCGCCGGGCGCGGAGAGCCCCGCCCCCGCCCCGGCCTCCCTGTACCACCGGGGCTACTTCACCGCCTTGAGGGCGTCCACGACCCCCGCGCCGTAGTAGCCGGTCTGGCCCCACTTGCTCTGGCAGCTGGTTGCGTCGATCAGCTTGCCCGTGGCGTCGTAGATCTGGGCCGGGCAGGACGCCTTGGTGGCCTGGGCCTTGAGCATCGCCCGGAGCTGGGACGGCGAGGCCGAGGGGTGGGCGCTCTTGAGCAGCGCCGCCACGCCCGCCACGTGCGGGGAGGCCATCGAGGTGCCCTGCTTGTAGCCGTAGCCCCCGCCCGGGACGGTCGACAGGATGCGGCCGTTGGCGTCCGGGGTGGCCGGGACCTGCCACTTGTCGCCGCCGGGGGCCGCGACGTCGACGATGCCGATGCCGTAGTTCGAGTAGTACGAGCGCAGCCCCTTGTCGCCGGTCGCGGAGACGGTGACCACGCCCGGCAGCTGCCGGGGCAGGTCGAGGCAGTCCTTCGTGTCGACGGTACGGGTGACCGGGGTGGTGTCGTTGGGGCTGGTGGTGTCCTCCAGGGTGGGCGCCGCCAGGTCCTGGTCGGAGTTGCCCGCCGAGGCCACGTGCAGGGTGCCCTTGCGCTCGGCGTACTTGGTGGCCCGGCCGATGGCCTCCACCAGCGCCTTCTGGTCCTCGTCGGACTTGCAGTTGAAGAGCCACGGGTCGACGTAGTAGCTGTTGTTGGTCACCTCGATCCCCTTCTCGGCGGCGAACATGAAGCCGCAGACGACCGCCTCGGTGTAGAAGAGGCCGCTCCCGGGCTCGCTCACCTTGATCGCGGCGATCTTCACCCCGGGCGCGACCCCGCTGATGCCGAGGCCGTTGCGGGCGGCGCCGATGGTGCCCGCCACGTGCGTACCGTGGTCGCTGCCGTCGGCGTACGGGCGCCAGGCGCCCTCGGTGGTGTCGGCGACACCGCCCACGCAGTTCGCGGACTGGCCCTTGGAGAAGTTCGGGGCGAGGTCGGGGTGGGTGTCGTCCACGCCCGTGTCGATGATGCCCACCGTGACGTTCGGGCTGCCGTCGTCGATCCTGTGGGCCTGGTCCGCCTTGATCGTCCGCAGGTCCCACTGGTTGGGCTCCAGCGGCTCCTGGCCCTCCTGGGCCCGCGCCGCCGCCTTGGCCGCGTCCGCCTCGCTCAGCCGCTGGGTGGCGCCCTCGTCGGTGGTCCGCGCGGCCGACATCGGGGCCGTACGGGTGGCGCCGACCGAGACGAACAGGCCGCGCTGGGCCCGCAGCTGCCGGGCGAAGTCCGGGTTCTCGGAGTGCGCGACCACGACCCCGATCTGCTCGTACGAGGTCACCACCGTGCCGCCGGCCCGCTCGATGGCCTTCCTGGCCGCCTTCGCGGTGGCGTAGGTGTTCAGGTTCGCCACGTAGGACAGCTTGGGACCGGTGACGCCGGGCTTCGCCGTCGCCGCGGCGGCCGTGTTCCCCAGCTCGGCGGCGGAGGCGGCGGCCGAGGGCAGGAAGGCGAGGGAAGCGGTGAGCGTCAGGCCGACCGGTACGGCGAGCGCGCGCCGGCGGCGGGATCCCGGATGAGTCATGGGTTCTCCAGATCATCGTGAAAAAGCCGTCCGTACGCGGTCGCGCAGGACGGGTCCATGACAAGGGAACCTAGTGCGGCCGTTCCACCCTCCGCCACGCGTTCGAGAAATAAGTTCCCCAAGAATCCACGGGCGTTGAACCGTCCCGACACGCGGGCCGTGCCGTTGACAGGGGGACCGGCACGACCGTCCCCCCGCACGGAGGCTGTTTTGTCCGTCGTCCCCACCGCACCCGCGTCACAAGGAGATCCCCCGTGACCACCGAACCAGCGCCGCCCCCGGACGGCGCGGGCAAGCGCCCGGCGACCCCCACGGCAGAAGAGTTCGCGAGCGTCCAGCAGAGCTCCGAGTTCGCCGAACTCCGCCACTCCTACCGCAGCTTCGCCTTCCCGCTCACCGTGGCCTTCATCGCCTGGTACCTGCTCTACGTGCTGCTCTGCAACTACGCCGGCGCGTTCATGGGGACCAAGCTCTTCGGCAACATCAACGTCGCCCTCGTCCTCGGTCTCGCCCAGTTCGCGACGACCTTCCTCATCGCCTGGCTCTACTCACGGCACGCCGCCTCCCGGCTCGACCCCCGGGCGGACGCCATCAAGGCGCGGATGGAGGCCACCGAATGACCGCCGCCCTGCACACCACGACACTCCCCGCCACCACCCTCGCCGCGGGCGCCTCCGAGCACCGGCCGCTGATCATCACCCTCTTCGGGCTGTTCGTCGTCGCCACCCTGATCGTCACCGTCTGGGCGGGCCGCCAGACCAAGGACGCCTCCGACTTCTACGCGGGCGGCCGCCAGTTCACCGGCTTCCAGAACGGCCTGGCCATCTCCGGCGACTACATGTCCGCCGCGTCCTTCCTCGGCATCGCCGGCGCCATCGCCCTCTTCGGCTACGACGGCTTCCTCTACTCCGTCGGCTTCCTCGTCGCCTGGCTGGTCGCCCTGCTGCTCGTCGCCGAGCCGCTGCGCAACTCCGGCCGCTACACGATGGGCGACGTCCTGGCCTTCCGGATGCGGCAGCGGCCCGTCCGTACCGCCGCCGGCGTCTCCACCATCGTGGTCTCGATCTTCTACCTGCTTGCGCAGATGGCCGGCGCCGGCGTCCTGGTCTCGCTGCTGCTGGGCATCACCAGCGACAGCGGCAAGGTCGCCGTGGTCGCGCTGGTCGGCGTACTGATGATCCTCTACGTGACCATCGGCGGCATGAAGGGCACCACCTGGGTACAGATGATCAAGGCCGTCCTGCTGATCGCGGGCGCCCTCCTCATCACCTTCCTGGTGCTCCTGAAGTTCGACTTCAACGTCTCCGACCTGCTCGGCACGGCCGCCGAGAACAGCGGACAGGGGACGAAGTTCCTGGAGCCCGGCCTCAAGTACGGCAAGGACGCCACCTCGAAGCTGGACTTCATCTCCCTCGGCATCGCCCTCGTCCTCGGCACCGCCGGGCTGCCGCACATCCTGATCCGCTTCTACACCGTCCCCACCGCCAGGGCCGCCCGCAAGTCCGTGAACTGGGCCATCGGCATCATCGGCGCCTTCTACCTGATGACCATCGCCCTCGGCTTCGGCGCCGCGGCCCTCCTCTCCCGCGCGGACATCCTCGCCTCCAACAAGGCCGGCAACACCGCCGCACCCCTGCTCGCCCAGGCCGTCGGCGGCGGCCCGGACTCCACCGGCGGCGCCGTACTGCTCGCCGTGATCTCCGCCGTCGCCTTCGCCACCATCCTCGCCGTGGTCGCGGGCCTCACCCTCGCCTCCTCCTCGTCCTTCGCGCACGACCTGTACGTCAACGTCATCCGCAAGGGCAAGGCCACCGACCAGGAGGAGGTACGGGCCGCCCGCTGGTCCACCGTCGTCATCGGCGCGATCGCCATCGGCCTCGGCGCCCTCGCCCGCGACCTGAACGTGGCCGGCCTGGTCGCGCTCGCCTTCGCGGTAGCCGCCTCCGCCAACCTGCCGACCATCCTCTACAGCCTCTTCTGGAAGCGCTTCACCACCCGCGGCGCGCTCTGGTCCACCTACGGCGGCCTGATCGCGGCGGTCGGCCTCGTCCTGTTCTCCCCGGTCGTCTCCGGCAAGCCGACCTCGATGTTCAAGGACGTGGACTTCTACTGGTTCCCCCTGGAGAACCCGGGCATCATCTCCATCCCCCTCGGCTTCCTGCTGGGCTGGCTGGGAACCGTCCTGTCCAAGGAGAAGGCCGACCCGCAGAAGTTCGCCGAGCTGGAGGTGCGCTCCCTCACCGGAACAGGGGCGCACTGACAACGTACGAACACCCAGCGTGGCCGCGTCGTAGATCCCTACGACGCGGCCGCGTTACGTATCGTTCATTCGGGCAGCTCCCCGCGACACACCCGTCACGTAGGCTCGAAAGTGAACGCGTGACCTGGATCCCGTCTCACGCGCACCTCTAGATCCGGACAGGGGAGGGGGCCCACAGTGCTTCTCGACACCTATGGCCGCGTGGCCACTGACCTGCGCGTCTCACTCACCGACCGGTGCAACCTGCGCTGCACGTACTGCATGCCCGAGGAGGGACTGCAGTGGCTCGGCAAGTCCGACCTGCTCACCGACGACGAGATCGTCCGGCTGATCCGCATCGCCGTCACCCACCTGGGGATCACCGAGGTCCGCTTCACCGGCGGTGAACCCCTGCTCCGCCCCGGACTCGTCGGCATCGTCGAGCGGTGCGCCGCCCTGGAGCCCCGCCCCCAGATGTCCCTGACCACCAACGGCATCGGCCTCAAGCGCACCGCGCAGGCACTCAAGGCCGCCGGACTGGACCGGGTGAACGTCTCCCTCGACACCCTGCGCCCCGAGGTCTTCAAGACCCTCACCCGCCGCGACCGGCACAAGGACGTCATCGAGGGCATGGCCGCCGCCCGCGACGCCGGGCTCACCCCGGTCAAGGTCAACGCCGTACTGATGCCCGGCCTCAACGAGGACGAGGCTCCCGAGCTGCTGGCCTGGGCCGTGGAGAACGCGTACGAGCTGCGCTTCATCGAGCAGATGCCCCTGGACGCCCAGCACGGCTGGAAGCGCGAGGGCATGATCACCGCCGGGGACATCCTCCAGTCGCTGCGCACCCGCTTCACCCTCACCGAGGAGGGCGCCGGGGAACGCGGCTCCGCCCCCGCCGAGCGCTGGGTGGTCGACGGCGGGCCCGCCACCGTCGGCGTCATCGCCTCCGTCACCCGCCCGTTCTGCGGAGCCTGCGACCGCACCCGGCTCACGGCCGACGGCCAGATCCGTACGTGCCTCTTCGCCACGGAGGAATCGGACCTGCGCGGCGCCCTGCGCTCGGGCGCCCCGGACGAGGAGATCGCCCGGCTGTGGCAGGTGGCCATGTGGGGCAAGAAGGCCGGCTCCGGCCTGGACGACCCGTCCTTCCTCCAGCCCGACCGCCCGATGTCCGCGATCGGCGGCTGAGACGGGAGATCCGGGCCAGACACCCGCCGGCTCCGCTCAGCGGGGCCGGTCCGAGCCCTCCGGCTGCACCCACGCGCCCAGCTCCACCACGTCCTTGAGGAATCCCCGCACCCCGAGGAACTGCGACAGGTGCTCGCGGTGCTCCTCGCAGGCCAGCCAGGTCTTGCGCCGCTCCGGCGTGTGCAGCTTCGGGTTGTTCCACGCCAGCACCCAGACGGCCGCGTCCCGGCAGCCCTTGGCCGAGCAGGTCGGAGCGCCGTCAGGGCCGGAAGCACCGGCGGCACCGGAGGAGCCGGACGGGCCGAAGAGGCTGGGGAGGTCGCCGGGGAGGTCGGAGGAAGTCACGACCCCACCCTAAAGGCTGACCCGCGACAGGCGGCCGGGCCGCCCGCAGGACGGAATGGCGACGCCGAGCAGCCACGGGGGGAGCTGCCCGGCGTCGGTCCGTCGCTCCGACGGGGGATGCGGAGCGCGTGAGCAGTATGTCACGCAGGACCCGGTGCGGTGCACCGGAACTTCATGATTGATCTGAGCTTTTCTTGAGGTTTCCCGCCTCCAGCACCGGCTGTACGGGGGCGGGCATGAAGTGGGAGGGCAGCGAGGGGGCCGACTCGCGCCCCGCGTTGGCGATGACCACGGCCACGTACGGCAGCAGCGCACCGGCGATCAGCGTGAGGATCGCGACGGGCCGCTGCACATTCCACAAGAGCACGGTCGCGATGACCGACAGGGTCCTGACACCCATGGAGATCACATATCGGCGCTGGCGGCCGCGGACATCCTCGGCCAGCCCCATCCGGGCGCCGGTGATCCGGAAGACCTCGGCCCCGTTCCGCTTCTGCCGCTTCACCCGTTCCATGTCCTACCACCGATCGCCCGCCGGGCGCCTCCCGTCCCGGACCCCTCCACGGTACGCGGCCCCCGCCGCCGGGGGCACAGGGGGACCCCCATCGGCCCGTCCGAAATGCGCGGTACGCCGGGCGGCCCGAGACTGGGCCCACGTGCGCACACCGCGCCCGGGAGGAGGCTCTACATGTCTTGGTTGTGGGCGATCATCGTCGGTTTCGTGCTGGGACTGATTGCCAAGCTGATCCTGCCCGGCAAACAGCACCAGCCCCTCTGGCTGACCACCCTCATGGGCATCATCGGCGGCGTCCTCGGCAACGCCGTCGCCGCCTGGATCGGGGTCGCCGACACCCGGGGCATCGACTGGACCCGCCACCTGCTGCAACTCGCGGGCGCGGTCCTCTTCGTCTTCCTCGGCGAGATGGCCTACAAGGCGATGCGCGGCGGCAGCCGCCGGACGGTCTGAGCCGCCGCGGGCACACGGCGGAGGGGCCGGCGCGGACATCACGTCCGCGCC
>NZ_JBEYVX010000110.1:0-16818 GCF_040644195.1 Streptomyces sp. NPDC047014
GCGCCACCGCTCCGGGGGCTCCGCCCCCGCACCCCCGCGCCTCAAACGCCGGCGGGGCTGGATCTGGCGGGCTTCGCGCCCGTGCCCGCGAACGCCGGGCGGGCCGGATTTCGGCCGGGCGTGGGCAAATCCAGCCTCGCCGGCGTTTGAGGCGCGGGGTCCGGGGCGGAGCCCCGGGTCTTTCAGCCTCGCCGGCGTTTGAGGCGGGCAGTCAGCGGGCGGTGGCGACGGAGCGCAAGGCCGTCAGGACGTGGGCCAGGGCGGGAGCCGATTCGGCCCCGCGGCGGACCGCGGCGACCACGTGCCGCGCAGGCCGGTCATGCGCCAGCACCCGCACCACCACCCCCGAAGCCCGGCTCGACACCATCCGCGGCACCAGCGCCACCCCCATCCCCGCCTCCACCATCGCCAGGATCGCCGTCCACCCGGCCGCGGAATGCGCCTGCTCCGGCACGAACCCCGCCGCCTCGCACGCCCCCCGCGCGATCTCCGACCACGGCCCGCTCCCCCCGTAGATCCACGGGTCCCCGGACAGGTCCGCCAGCCGCAGCCCCGCCACCCCCGCCAGCGCGTGCCCCGGCGGGAGCGCCACGTCCAGCGGGTCCTCCATCAGCGTCACCCGCGTGAACCGCGGATCCCGCGCCGTCGGCGCATGCGCGGCGAGGGACAGCGCGAGGTCCACGCCCCCGGCGGACAGCAGCTCGTACGACTCCGCCGCCTCCGTCTCCCGTACGCGGACCTCCACCCCGGGGTGCGTCCGCCGCAGGGCCGCCACCGCCGGGACGACGAGCGCCGGCACCGCCGTGGAGAAGGCCCCCACCCGCACCTCCCCCGCATCCCCCGCGAGATAGTCCGCGAGCTCCGCCTCGGCCTGTTCCAGCTGCGCGAACACCGCCCCCGCGTGTCGCAGGACGAGGTGGGCGGCGTCCGTGAGCCGCACCCTGCGGCCCTGCGCCTCCAGCAGGACCACCCCCAGCTGCCGGGCGAGGTTGGTCAGCTGCTGCGAGACGGCCGAGGGCGTCATGTGCAGTGCCTCGGCCGTCGCGGTGACGGTGCCCCGTTCGGCGAGGGTCCGCAGGATCCGCAGCTTCTTGAGGTCCCACTCGGTCATGGCGGTCACTCGCGTCACGGGCGTCCTCGGCGTCATGGGCGTCATGGGCGTCATGGGCCCGAACCTATCGCCGGGCACCGAGCGCGACCCCGCCCAGGATCAGCGCCATGCACAGCAGCTGGACCGGCCCGGTCCGCTCGCCGAGGAGCAGGAAGCCGAGCCCGGCGACGCAGACCGGCTGGAGGTAGTAGACGATCCCGGCGCGGGCGGCACCGATGACCGAGACGGCCCTGTTCCAGGCGAAGAAGGCGACGGCGGAGGAGAACACACCGACGTACAGCAGCGGTCCGACCGTGCCCGCCGTGACCTCGAAGCCGCCCTGGACGGCGACGGAGACCGCGTAGGCGGGGGCCAGCATCAGCGCGCCGAGCACGAAGGTGGTGAGCAGGAAGGCCAGTCCGCCCAGTTCCGCCGGCTTGCGCTTGAGCAGCGCGCTGTAGGTGGCGAAGCAGAGGGCCGCGCCGAACATCCACAGGTCCCCGGCGCCGAAGGCGAAGCCGATCGAGCCGTCCCCGACGAGCAGGAGTACGCCGAAGGCCGCGAGCAGCATCCCGAAGGTCCGCCGGGGGCCGAGGCGTTCACCGCCGAGCCGGGCGTAGAGCGCCATGATCACGGGCGAAGCGGCCATGATCATGCCCATGTTGGAGGCGGAGGTGGTCAGTCCGGCCTGGTGGACAAGGGTGTTGTAGAGGGTGACGCCGAACAGCGAGGCGAGGGCGGTGAAGCCGAGGTGCCGCCGGATCAGGGCCCGCTGCCGCCATGCCTGGCGGGCGGCGAAGGGGGCGACGGCGAGCAGCGCGATGATCCAGCGCCAGAAGACGGCCTGCACGGGCGGCACGGTCTCGGCCATACCGCGCGTGGCGACGAAGCTGCCGGACCAGACGACCGTCGCGAGCAGGGCGAGGAGCACGCCGATCCCGGCGGCGGCCCCCTTCTGCCCGGTGCCGGTGCCACTGCTGCTGGGCTCGGCGGATGCGGCGGTACGGGCGCGGTCCATGACAGCCACGGTGTATCTCCCCCTCGGGTGCGGTGCGTGCGGTGCGTCGGGCGACGTGGACTACCGTCCCACCCGCTCATTGCTCAGGTCCATCGAAATGTTCCGATCATTCTTTTCAGCTGAACTGAACGATTGCGCACCGCGCGCCACCGCCAGCTGCCCCGCCACCGTGGCCCCGAAGGCGAGGGCCATCCCCACCAGCTGCACGGGCGTGAGCGCCTGCCCCAGCGCCGCCCAGCCGATGACGGCGGCGGTGAGCGGGGAGAGCGGGCCGAGCAGGGTGACGGAGGTGGCGCTGAGCTGTCCGATGCCGCGGAACCAGAGCCAGTACGCGATCCCGGTGTTGATCAGCATCATGTAGCCGTAGCCGAGCAGCGCACTGCCGTCGAGTGCGGGCGGGGCCCCTTCGACCAGGACGGCCACGGGGATGATGACCAGCCCGCCGGCGGTGAGCTGCCAGCCGGTCATCGCCAGCGGGCCCACGCCCGCGGGCCGCCCCCAGCGCTTGGTCATGACGGTGCCCGAGGCCATGGAGGCGGAGGAGACCATCCCGGCCACGATGCCGACGGGGTCGAGCGCCGCCTCGGCGGTGAGGACCACCATGCTCACGCCGAACGCCCCGACCACCGCCGCCAGCACGGTACGCAGGCTCGCGCGCTCCCCGAGGAGCAGCGCGGCCAGCCCCACGACGAACAGCGGCCCCGCGGAGCCCAGTACGGCCGCGACCCCGCCGGGCAGCCGGTAGGCGGAGAGGAAGAGCAGCGGGAAGAAGGCCCCGATGTTGAGCGTGCCGAGGACGGCGGACTTCCACCACCACGCACCCCGGGGCAGGGTGCGGGCCAGCGCGGTCAGCAGCAGTCCGGCGGGCAGGGCGCGCATCACGCCGGTGAACAACGGCCGGTCGGGCGGGAGCAGTTCGGAGGCGACGGCATAGGTGGACCCCCAGGAGACGGGGGCGAGCGCGGTCAGGGCGACGGTGGCGAAACGCTTCACGGCGGGGCTCCTCGGACGGCGGAGGACGCGCCTCCACAACAAGTAGCTCGATAGAAAGTAGCTTACTGCTAAGCTACTTACCGTCAAGCAACTTTCTTGCGAACGATCCGGAAGCAGCGGAATACTGCGCTCATGAGTGAGGACACGTACGCGAAGGACGCCGTCGACGCGATCACGGCCCAGTGGTTCGCCGTACGCCCGGAACTGGACACGGCCCCGATGGCCGTCTTCGGGCGCATCTACCGGATCGCGAAGGCCATGGGTGACGCGGTGGAGGAGCGCTACCAGCGCTTCGGCATCTCGCGCGGGGACTTCGACGTCATCGCCACGCTGCGCCGGTCGGGGGCCCCGTACACCCTCTCGCCCCGGCAGCTCTCGGCCACGCTCATGCTGACCACGGGCGGGATGACCGGGCGGCTGGACCGGCTGGAGAAGGCCGGACTGCTCAGCCGCAGCCCCGATCCGCACGACCGGCGGGGGCTCCAGGTGACGATCACCGAGCGCGGGCTCGCCCTGGTCGACGAGGCGGTCTCCGCCGGCCTGGAGGTGCAGCGCGGCGCGCTCACCGGACTGACCGACGAGGAGGCCGCGCAGCTCACCGGCCTGCTGCGCAAGCTGCTGGCCGGGGTGTAAGGACACGGCAGGGCGCCGAGGGTCGGCGCGCCGCCGAGGGAAATCGGCGGCGCGGACCCCCGGCGCCCGGGAAGATCCTGCGGTCCCGGCCCCGGAGGGCCGGACCTGCTCATGCCTTCTTCTGCGGCCTGTCCGACTTGTCGAGGGCCATCACGAGGCCCACGATGACCAGGAAGATCACCAGCGGCAGGGCCACGTACAGCCCGAGGGTCTCGCCGATGCTCAGGCCCGGGCCCGGGTCGTCGCCGTCGTCGCGGGTCAGCGCGAGGGCAGGAGACGTCATCAGCAGCATCATCAGCGTCGTTCCGGCCGTGACGGCGCCGGCGCGCAGAGCGTTCTTCTTGTCCACGGTGCAAAAGTAGCGAACACCTAAACGCCGCGCGCGCCCGGGGGTGCCGTACGGGTCCCCTCCCCCTCCCGCAGGGCGCTGAGCAGTGCGTTCGCCCGCGGCGACGCCATCAGCTCCGCCAGGGACACCGGCCGCCCGGCGCCGTCCGCGACCGGCAGCCGCCAGTTGGGGTACTGGTCCCAGGTGCCCGGCAGGTTCTGCGGCCGCCGGTCCCCCACCGCGTCCGGCAGCCACACCCCGACCATCCGGGCCGGGGTGCGCAGCAGGAAGGCGTACAGCGCCTGTACGGCCGCCTCCTCGCCCTTGGTCTCCAGCCCGAGCCCGTCCAGCAGGGCCAGCCACTCGGTGGTGTCGGCGACGTCCTCGGCCCGCTCCAGTTCGGCCGGGCGGGTCAGCAGGCCCAGCCGGTCGCGCAGTTCCACATGGGCGCCCGCGAGCTTGGCCGCCGTGGGCGGGAGGTCGTGGGTGGTGACGGTGGCCAGGCAGTCGGCCCGCCACGCCTCCGGCATCAGCGGGCCCCCGCCGCCCTCCCAGTCCCGCTCGAACCACAGCACCGAGGTGCCGAGCACCCCGCGCCGCGCCAGTTCGCGGCGGACGTGCGGCTCCACCGTGCCGAGGTCCTCACCGATGACCAGGGCCCCGGCGCGGTGCGCCTCCAGGACGAGAATCGCGAGCATGGCCTCGCCGTCGTAGGAGACGTACGTACCCTCCGCGGGCGCGGTGCCCTCCGGGATCCACCAGAGCCGGAACAGCCCCATCACGTGGTCGATGCGCAGCGCGCCCGCGTACCCGAACACCCCGCGCAGCAGCGAGCGGAAGGGCGCGAAACCGGTGTCCGCGAGCCGGTCGGGGCGCCAGGGCGGCAGCCCCCAGTCCTGGCCGCGGGCGTTGAAGGCGTCCGGCGGGGCCCCGACGGAGGTGGCGAGGGCGTGGCAGGAGCCGGTCAGCGCGTCCGAGCCGGCCGGGTGCACCCCGACGGCCAGGTCGTGCACGATGCCCACCGCCATACCGGCCTCGCGGGCGGCGCGCTGGGCGGCGGCGAGCTGGCCGTCCGTCAGCCAGACCAGCCAGCGGTGGAAGTCGGCCCGCTGCCCGGGGACCTCGCCGGAGGCCGCCGCGCACCAGACGGCGTGGTCGTCGAGGGCCTGGCCCTGCCGGGCGCGGAAGCGCGCGTACTCGGCTTCGCGCGCGGGCGTGCGCGGGACGGCGTACAGCAGTTCCAGGGCGGCGGCCTTGAGTTCCCAGACGGCGTCGCGGTCGATCAGCGCGCCCTTCTCCAGCACCTCGCGGCTCAGGGCCGCGCCCCGGGAGGCCAGTACGTCCAGGGCCTCGCGGTCGGGGCAGTCGGCGTACTCCGGGACGTCCTCGATCCGCAGGTGGACCGGATCCGGGAAGCGCCGCGAGGACGGCCGGTAGGGGGAGGGGTCGGTGGGGGCGCCGGGCACGGCCGCGTGCAGCGGGTTGACCTGGAGGAAGCCGACGCCGTGGGTGCGGCCGGCCCAGCGGGCGAGTGCGGCGAGGTCCCCGAGGTCGCCCATGCCCCAGGAGCGCTCGGAGAGCAGGGAGTAGAGCTGGACGAGCAGCCCGTGGACGCGCCCGGGGGCGGCCGGGGCGCGGTCCGGGGCGACGACGAGGGTGGCCTCGCCGGTCCGCCCGTCCGGTGCCTCGGCGGTGAGCCGGTGCACCCCGAGGGGCAGGGCGCCGCCGCTCCACGGCACGGACTCCCCGGTGTCCTCCAGGACGACGCCGACCCGGGTGCCGGAGGGCAGTGCGGCCAGGGCCGGGGGGCGTGCGGGCGGGGTGCCGCCGCCCTGCCAGTGCACGACGGTCGGCGGCAGCAGGCGTGCGGCCCGCTCGCGCTCGGTCCGGTCGGCCAGCTCCCCCGCGTCCCCGGCCGGGCCGGCGGGGACGCCGAGCAGGCCGAGGACCGTTCTGACCGTGGCCTCGGGCACCGGGACGGCGAGGTCCGGGGCGGGCTGGTGGACGGTCGCGATGCCGTGCAGGGCGGCGAGCCGGGCCAGGTCGTCCATCGTGGGGTGCTCCTTCTTCTTGCGTACGGGCGCACGGACGTGAGGGTGGGTCAGAAGCGTGGAGCACAGGGGCGGGAGGCCGCCGGGGAACACGGCAGCCATACCCACTCGGAGGCACCGCATTCCTGGCATATCCGGTACAGATCACCCAGCCGCATTGACACTCCAGCCGCACGGGTGGTGGGCTCGGGCTCATTCGTACGAGCGGGGGACGTCTCGCGACGAGGAGGCTCTGTGCAGCTCAGGGGCAGGAAAGGGACGGTGGCCGGCGCCGTCGCGGTGATCGGTTCGCTGCTCGGCGGCGCCGTGTCCGCCGCGCCGCCGGCCATCTTCGCGGCGCCCGCGGCTCCGGTCTCGCCGGCGCGGGAACCTGCCCCCGGCGGCATGCCCGGCCCCGTGCTCGACCCGGGCGCCGACATCCGCCGGGCGCCCTCCGACGGCCCCGCCGTCTGGCCCCGCCCGCAGTCCGAGGCCGCCGACCCGGCGCGCGAGGTCCCGCTCGGCGGCGAGGCCGTCCTGCTGGCCACCGCGGACGCCGACCCGTACGCCGTGCAGGTGGTCCGGTCCGCCCTGCGCGCGGCGGGGGTACGCACCCTGCACGAGCCCAAGCCCGGCGCGGCCCTGCCCGCGCGCGGAACCGTCGTACGCCTCCAGGACGCGGGCGCGCAGCAGGCGCTGCTCGCGCTCGGCGCCACCGCGGCCGGGGACCTGCCCGAGGGCGGCTACCGGCTGGCGGTGGGCCGGCCGGGCGGCGGCGGCCGGGAGACGGTCGCACTGGCCGGAGTGGGCGAGTCCGGGCTGTTCCACGCGGCCCAGACGCTGCGTCAGCTGCTCGCGGCGGGCGGCGGCAAGGTGCCGGGCGTGGTCATACGCGACTGGCCGGCCGCCCCGGTGCGCGGGATCACCGAGGGGTTCTACGGGCAGCCGTGGACCCGGGAGCAGCGCCTCGCCCAGATCGACTTCATGGGCCGCACCAAGCAGAACCGGCTGCTGCTCGCCCCGGGCGACGACCCGTACCGCACGACGGGCTGGCGCGAGGCGTATCCGCGGGAGCGGCAGGAGGAGTTCCGCGCGCTGGCCGAGCGGGCCCGCGCGAACCGGGTGGTCCTGGGCTGGGCGGTCACCCCGGGCCAGTCGATGTGCCTGTCCTCGGCGGCCGACCGGGCGGCGCTGGCCCGCAAGCTGGACGCGATGTGGGACCTGGGCTTCCGCGCCTTCCAGGTGCAGTTCCAGGACGTCAGCTACACCGAATGGGGCTGCACGGCGGACCGGGAGCGCTTCGGCAAGGGCCCGGAGGCCGCCGCGCGGGCGCACGCCGAGGTCGCGGGCGAGCTGGCCGCGCATCTGACGGCCCGGCACCCGGGCGCGGCCGCGCTGTCGCTGCTGCCGACGGAGTTCTACCAGGAGGGCGCCACCGCCTACCGGACGGCCCTGGCGCGCAGGCTGGACTCCCGGGTGGAGCTGGCCTGGACGGGCGTGGGCGTGGTCCCGCGCACGATCACCGGCAAGGAGCTGGCGGGGGCCCGCTCCGCGATGGGCCAGCACCCGCTGATCACCATGGACAACTACCCGGTGAACGACTGGGACCCGGGCCGGATCTTCCTCGGCCCGTACGCGGGCCGCGAACCGGCGGTCGCGGGCGGCTCGGCGGCCCTGCTGGCCAACGCCATGCCGCAGGGCACCCTGTCGCGCATCCCGCTCTTCACCGCGGCCGACTTCGCCTGGAACCCGCGCGGCTACCGGGCCGGGGAGTCCTGGGCGGCGGCGGTGCGCGATCTCGCGGGCGCCGATCCGAGGGCCCGCGAGGCGGTGGCCGCCCTGGCGGGGAACAGCGTCTCCTCGGGGCTCAAGCAGGAGGAGTCCGCGTACCTCAAGCCGCTGGTCGAGCAGTTCTGGAAGGCCCGCGCGGTGGGGGATCCGGCGGCCGGGAACGAGCTGCGCAAGGCGTTCACCGTGCTGCGGGAGACCCCCGCCCGGCTGCCCTCGCTGGAGGGCGAGGCGGGCCCGTGGCTGGACCGGCTCGCGCGCTACGGGACGGCCGGGGAGCTGGCCGTGGACGTGCTCCAGGCGCAGGCGCGCGGCGACGGCACGGCCGCCTGGCAGGCGGCCCGGTCGCTGGCCGAGGCCCGCGAGGCGCTGGCGGAGCCCGGTCCGGCCCAGGTGGACAAGGCCGTCCTGGACCCCTTCCTGGAGAAGGCCGGTACGGAGGCCGACGCCTGGACCGGGGCGGCCCGGACCACGGGCACGGTGAGCCAGGAGGCGCAGGCGTGGACGGTACGGCTGGACGCCGCCCGCCCGGTGTCGGCGGTGACGGTGATGACGGACCCGCTCCCGGCGGGGGTGCGCGGCGCCGTGGTGGAGGCCCATGTCCCGGGTGAGGGCTGGCGCAAGGTGGCCGACGCGGCGAAATCCGGCTGGACGCACGCGGACACGGCCGCGCTGACCGCCGACGCGGTCCGCCTGAGCTGGGCCGGGACCGCGCCCGTCGTGCACAAGGTCGTGCCGTGGCTCGCGGACGGCCCGCAGGCCCGCTTCGAGCTGGAGGACGGCGGACGGACGGACGCGGAGATAGGCGGGGACCCGCGGCGGGCCTCGGCGCAGCTGTCCGCGCTGGGCTCCGCCGAGGTGCGCGGCCCGCTCTCGGCGCAGCCGCCGGCGGGCATCGAGGTCCGGCTGCCGAAGACCGCGGTGGCCCCGCGCGGCGGCCAGGTGTCGATCCCGTTCGAGGTCGTCGTGGCCGCCACCACCCCGCCGGGGACCTATCAGGTCCCGGTGGCCTTCGGCGGCGAGTCCCGCACCCTGACCGTGCGGGCCGTGGCCCGGACGGGCGGGCCGGACCTGCTGCGCACGGCCCGCGCCAGCTCCTCCGCCGACGAGACGGCCGCCTTCCCCGCGGCGGCGGCCGTGGACGGCTCGGCGGCCACCCGCTGGTCCTCGCCGCCGGTGGACGGCGCGTGGTGGCAGGCGCAGCTGGCCGCCCCGGCGCGGATCGGGCGGCTGGAGCTGCACTGGCAGGAGGCGTACCCCTCGGCCTACCGGGTGGAGACCTCGGCCGACGGGGTGAACTGGATCCCGGCGGCGGCCGTGACGGACTTCCGGGGCGGCCACGCCTCGCTCCGGCTGGACGCCCCGGACGCCCGCCACCTGAGGGTGACGTGCGAGACCCGGGCGACGAAGTTCGGCTGCTCGCTCTGGTCGGCGGAGGCGTACGCGGTCACGCCCTGAGGCGGTGGGCGGGGCCGTGAGGCGGGCGGCACGGGCGGGCGGGCCGCCCGGCCCGTGCCTCAGGAGGCCACGACCCCGACGCCGATCCGCTCCAGCGCGTCCTCGGCCCCGTACGGCTGGAGGTAGGGCATCCAGCGCGGGTCCCGGTGGCCCGTGCCGATGATCCGCCAGGCCAGTCCGGAGGGCGGGGCCGGTTCGTGGCGCAGCCGCCAGCCGAGGTCCACCAGGTGCCGGTCGGCCTTGACGTGGTTGCAGCGGCGGCAGGCGGCGACGACGTTGTCCCACACGTGCTGGCCGCCCCGGCTGCGCGGGATGACGTGGTCGACGCTGGTGGCGACGGCCCCGCAGTACATGCAGCGGCCGCCGTCCCGCGCGAACAGGGCGCGCCGGGTGAGGGGAACGGGCCCCCGGTAGGGGACCCGCACGAAGCGCTTGAGCCGTACCACGCTGGGAGCGGGGACGACCCTTGTCGCGCTGTGCAGATAGGCGCCGGATTCCTCCAGGGAGACCGCTTTGTTCTCCAGGACGAGGACGAGCGCGCGGCGGAGCGGTACGACGCCGAGGGGCTCGTACGACGCGTTGAGGACCAGGACGTGCGGCACGGACTGCCTCCTTGTACGCCGGCGGCGCGTGGCTCGCGCCGGGACGATCTGCTCTCAGTCTCTCCTTACGGCTGGTCGAAGCGCCACCACGCGCCCGTAACGGGCCCGAAGTGTTTTCAACCACATCGGTCCTCCCCGGGTGAGTCTGGTCTCTCCCCCGAACAGGGCGCCGGGGCGGAGCGAATGCCCCGTTAGTGTGGATGGTCTGCCCGCACCACCCGCCCGCGGAGTCCGTCCGGGCGGAGCCCCGGTGGGCAGACCGCTACACATGGAGGTTCCCCTCGTGCCCTGGCCCGCCGCTCCGCTGCCGACCGCAGCAGACGTCCCGGACGCGCCCGCCTCGGTCAAGGAGGCGCAGGCGAGCGTCACCGAGGCCGCCAGCTTCATCGAGCAGAACTGGGCCACCTGGCTGAGCATCGGTCTGCGGATCCTGCTGATCGTGCTGATCGCCGCGGTGGTCCGCTCGGTGGTCCGCAAGGCCCTCACCAAGCTCATAAACCGGATGAACAGCAGCGCCGAGGCGGTCGAGGGCACGGCGCTGGGCGGTCTGCTGGTCAACGCCGAGCGGCGGCGCCAGCGTTCCGAGGCGATCGGTTCGGTCCTGCGCTCGGTGGCCTCCTTCCTGATCCTCGGCACGGCCGCGCTGATGGTCCTCGCCGCGCTCAAGATCGATCTGGCGCCGCTGCTGGCGAGTGCCGGTGTGGCCGGTGTGGCCATCGGTTTCGGCGCCCGGAACCTGGTGACGGACTTCCTCTCCGGCGTGTTCATGATCATGGAGGACCAGTACGGGGTCGGCGACAAGATCGACGCGGGTGTGGCCTCCGGCGAGGTCATCGAGGTCGGCCTGCGCGTGACCAAGCTCCGCGGCGACAACGGCGAGATCTGGTACGTGCGCAACGGCGAGATCAAGCGGATCGGCAACCTCAGCCAGGGCTGGGCCACGGCGGGCGTGGACGTCCAGGTCCGGCCCACGGAGAGCCTGACGAAGATCCGCGAGGTGGTCCAGCAGGTGGCCGACGGGATGGCCAAGGAGTCCCCGTGGGACGAGCGGCTGTGGGGTCCGGTGGAGGTGCTGGGCCTGGACGAGGTGCTGCTCGCCTCGATGACGGTGCGGGTGTCGGCGAAGACGATGCCGGGCCAGCAGTTCGCGGTGGAGCGGGAGCTGCGCTGGCGCATCAAGGACGCCTTCGACGCCGCGGGCATCCGGATCATCGGCGGCCCGCCGGTCGCGGAGGAGGACGAGGAGGCGGCGGACCCCTCCGCCTCGGTCGCCGCGCCGTCCGCCATGGCCAACCCGGCCTCGCCGCAGGCCCTGGCCACCGCGCCGATCCCGCCGCCGGCCGGCCCGCGCATCACGAAGTAGGCCACCGCAGGAGCAGGCACCGCACGAGGACTGCCCCGCGCGCCCGTCCCCCTTCCTTCCGGGACCGGCGCGCGGGGCGGTGTCATTGACAGGGCCGGAGAACCAATAGGAAACTTCCCTAACAGATCGCTGTGGTCTGTGCCCCGGTGAGGAAGAGCCCGCGCCCATGCCCGCCCCCACGCCCGGTACGCCCCCCACCCCTGGTACGCCCCAGCGGCTGCGCGCCCTGAACGACCGGGCCGCCCTCGATCTGCTGCTCGCGCACGGCCCCCTCTCCCGGACCCGCATCGGCCGGCTGACCGGGCTGTCCAAGCCGACCGCGTCCCAGCTGCTGGCCCGCCTGGAGGCCGCCGGGCTGGTCCGCGCCACCGGCACCGACGACGCCGGGGAGGGCGGCCGCCCCGGACCCAGCGCCCAGCTGTACGCGATCGAGCCGCGGGCCGCGTACGTCGGCGGGGTGGACGTCACCCCCGGCCGCGTGCTGGCCGCGGTGGCCGACCTCGCCGGCACCGTGGTCGCCTCGCGCGAAGTCCCGTACACCGAGGGCGCGGCAGCCGTGGACCTAGTCGTACGGGCCCTCGGCGAGGCCGCCGCGGCCGCCGGGCTGCGCCCGCGGGACCTGCGCCGGGCCGTCATCGGCACCCCCGGCGCCTTCGACCCGCGCACCGGCCGGCTGCGCTACGCCGGTCACCTCCCCGGCTGGCACTCCCCCACCCTGCTGGACGAGCTGGCGGCGGCCCTGCCGATGCCGCTCGCGTACGAGAACGACGTCAACCTCGCCGCCGTCGCCGAGCAGCGCCTCGGCGCGGCCCGCGGGCACGAGGACTTCGTCCTGCTGTGGAACGAGGAAGGGCTCGGCGCGGCCCTGGTGTTCGGCGGGCGGCTGCACCGCGGCTGGACCGGCGGCGCCGGCGAGGTCGGCTTCCTGCCGGTGCCCGGCCGCCCCCTGGTCCGGCAGGTCACCCGCGCGGGCTCCGGCGGCTACCAGGAACTGGCCGGGGTGGAGGCGCTGCCACGGCTCGCCGCCGCCCTGGGCGTCGAGCCCCTCGCCGCACCGGCCGCCGGGGAGCCGGAGGGGGCGCGGCCCGAAGTCGCCACCGCCGTCGCCCTGCTGGCCCGCGCCGCCGCCGCGCCCGAGGGGGCGAACCTGCGGCTGCTGCGCGCCTACGCCACCGCCCTGGCCACCGGCCTCGCCTCGCTCGTCGCCGTACTGGACCCCGAGGTGGTGGTCCTGTCGGGGGCCGTGATCGGCGCGGGCGGGGCGGTACTGCGCGAGCTGCTGGACGCCGAACTGGCCGAACTGGCGCCCTCCCGGCCCCGGCTGGTCCCCGCCGGGGTGCGGGAGCGGCCGGTGCTGCGCGGAGCGCTGGAGAGCGCCCTGGCCACCACCCGCGACGAGCTCTTCGACACCTCTTCCTCCCCGAAAGGCTGACGACGATGAAACTCGCGGTGGTGGGCGGCGGTTCCACCTACACCCCTGAACTGGTCGACGGTTTCGCCCGGCTGCGCGACACCCTCCCGGTCACCGAGCTGGTGCTCATCGACCCCGCCGCCGACCGCCTGGAGCTGATCGGCGCGCTCGCCCGGCGGATCTTCGCCCGGCAGGGCCATCCCGCCCGGGTCACCACCACCGCGGACCTCGACGCGGGCGTGGCCGGCGCCGGTGCTGTGCTGCTCCAGCTGCGCATCGGCGGGCAGGCGGCCCGGCTCCAGGACGAGACCTGGCCGCTGGAGTGCGGCTGCGTGGGACAGGAGACCACCGGTGCGGGCGGGCTCGCCAAGGCGCTGCGGACCGTACCGGTCGTGCTCGACATCGCCGAGCGGGTCCGGCGGGCCGCACCGGAGGCGTGGATCATCGACTTCACCAACCCGGTCGGGATCGTCACCCGGGCCCTGCTGAACGCCGGACACCGGGCGGTCGGGCTGTGCAATGTCGCCATCGGCCTCCAGCGGAAGTTCGCCGCCCTGCTGGACCTGCCGCCCGCCGAGGTCCACCTGGACCACGTCGGCCTCAACCACCTCAGCTGGGAACGTGCCGTACGGCGCGGCGGCCCCGAGGGCCCGGACCTGCTCCCGGAGCTGCTCTCCGCGCACGGCGAGGCCGTCGCCGCCGATCTGCGGCTGCCCCGGGCCCTGCTGGACCGGCTCGGCGTCGTCCCCTCGTACTACCTGCGCTACTTCTACTGCCACGACGAGGTGGTCCGGGACCTGGGCACCAAGCCCTCGCGGGCCGCCGAGGTCGCCGCGATGGAACGGGAACTGCTCGCGCTGTACGCGGATCCCGCGCTCGACGAGAAGCCGGCCCTGCTGGCCGAGCGGGGCGGCGCCTTCTACTCGGAGGCCGCCGTGGACCTGGCGGCGGCGCTGCTGGGCGGTGGCGGGCCGGAGTTCCAGGTGGTCAACACGTACAACAACGGCACGCTGCCCTTCCTGCCGGACGACGCGGTCGTCGAGGTGCAGGCGCGCGTCCGCGGCAGCGGCACCGGCGGCGGTCCGGTGCCGCTGCCGGTCCCGCGGCTGGACCCGCTCTTCGCCGGGCTGGTCGCGCAGGTGACGGCGTACGAGGACCTGGCGCTGGACGCCGCGCTGCGCGGCGGGCGGGAGCGGGTGTTCACGGCGCTGCTGGCGCATCCGCTGATCGGGCAGTACGCGCTGGCGGAGGGGCTGACGGACCGGCTGCTGGCCCACAACAAGGAGCACCTGCCATGGGCCTGACCGCCGGCCCGGTCGCGGCCCCCGGCTCGGTGCTGGCCGTCGACGCGGGGAACACCAAGACGGACGTCGCCCTCGTCGCCCCCGACGGCTCCGTACTGGCCACCGGCCGGGCCGGAGGGTTCCAGCCCTCGCGGACCGGGGTGCCCGCGGCCGTCGACGTCCTGGGCGAGGCGCTGGCCTCGGCCGGGCTGCGCCCCGGCCGGGGCGGGCCGTACGCGGACCGGGTCTCGGCCTGCCTGGCCAATGCCGACTTCCCGGCGGAGGAACGGGAGCTGGCCGAGGAGATCCGGCGGCGCGGCTGGGGCCGGGAGACGGCGGTGTACAACGACACCTTCGCGCTGCTGCGGGCCGGGCTGCCCACCGGGGCCGCGCCGCGCGGGGTCGCGGTGGTGTGCGGGGCCGGTATCAACTGCGTGGGGATGACCCCGGACGGGCGCACCGCCCGCTTCCCCGCGATCGGGCGGATCTCCGGCGACTGGGGCGGCGGGGGCGGGCTGGCCGAGGAGGCCCTGTGGTGGGCGGCCCGCGCCGAGGACGGCCGCGGGGAGCCCACGGAGCTGGCGCGGGCGCTGCCCGCGCACCTCGGGCAGGACTCGATGGCCGCCCTGGTCGAAGCCTTCCACTTCGGGCGGATCCCGGCCGCCCGGCGGCACGAACTGGCCCCCGTGCTCTTCGCGGTGGCCGCCGCCGGGGACCCGGTGGCGCTCTCCCTGGTGCACCGGCAGGCGGACGAGGTGGTGGCCATGGCCGCGGTGGCGCTGGACCGGCTGGGACTGCTGGCGGAGGAGGTCCCGGTGGTGCTCGGCGGCGGGGTGCTGGCAGCCGGGCACCCCCAGCTCGACGGGCGGATCGCCGAACGCCTCGCCGCCCGTGCCCCGCGCGCCCGGATCCGTGTGGTCACGGCCCCGCCGGTGCTGGGCGCGGCCCTGCTGGGCCTGGACGCCGTGGGCGCCCCGGCGGGGGCCCACGAAAATGCGCGTGCCCGGTTCGAGTGAAACCGCCCCGGAAAGCGCCCGGTCTGGAACCGTGGCGGCGGGACGGACGTATTCACCGTGAAGACGTACCGACGGTGACGGGGCGATGACGGTGGAGATCGCGGTCAGGACTCCGGGCAAGGGGTGACGAAAGGCACCCGCGGGGAGGGGAGGCGCCGCCGATCAGGCACCGGGTGCTGAGATCGGCCGGTGGTACGGCCATACTGCTGCGCAGCGGGGGGTACCTCTGCGTTGGCCGGGGGACGACAGGACCGAGGGGGAGGTCACAGTGGCGATCACATCACGCGCGCCCGCGCCGGGGGACGGTGCCGCCGTGCCGCCCGCCGGGGCGCCGCCGGTCCCGCCCGCGGGGCCGCCCGGGCGCGGCACCGCCTGGAGCGAGGGCGTGCAGCGGCTGCGGGCCGCGGCCACCACCGAGCCGGGCCGGCTGCGGATCATCGGCGCGGTCCTGGCCGCCCTCCTCATGCTGTTCGGCGTGGCGACCGTGTGGGAGGTCTCCGCCCGCTCCGCCGCCGCCGACGACGTGGTGGGCCGCAGCCAGCCGCTCAGCGCGGACGCGGCCAGCATCTACCGCTCCCTCGCGGACGCCGACACCACCTCCTCCAGCGGGTTCCTGCTGGGCGCGCAGGAGCCGCGCGAGGTCCGCCAGCGGTACGAGAAGGACATCGCGAACGCCTCCCGGCTGCTGGTCAGCGCCGCCGCGAACGCCGGGGGGAACGAGGAGTCCCGCAAGCAGATCACCCTGCTGAGCGAGCAGTTGCCGCGCTACACCGGCCTGATCGAGCAGGCGCGGGCCACCAACCGGCAGGGCCTGCCGCTGGGCGGGGCCTATCTGCGCTACGCCAACGAGCAGATGAGCACCCAGTTGCTGCCGGCCGCCCAGCGGCTGTACGAGGCGGAGACCGGACGGCTCTACCGGGACCACGACGACGCCCGGTCCTGGCCGCTGGCCCCGCTGGGCCTGGGGCTGGTCGCGACAGCGGCCCTGGCCTGGGCGCAGCACCGCAACTACCGGCACACGAACCGGGTGTTCAACCACGGGCTGGTGGCGGCGACGGCGGCGTCCGTGGTGGTGCTGCTGTGGCTGGCCGTGGGGCACACCGTGGCGCGGTCCTCGCTGAGCGAGGCGCGGGCGCAGGGGCAGGAGTCGATGAAGGTCCTCAACGACGCCCGGATCGCCTCCCTCCAGGCGCGGGCCAGTGAGAATCTGACGCTGATCGCGCGGGGCGCCGTACTGGCGGAGGACAAGAAGTCCGACAAGTACGACGTGGACTTCGCGCAGAACATGAAGCAGCTCGACGCGGGGCTCGCGACCGCGCGGAAGCTGGCCGACGACGAGGCCGGCCGGAGCCCGGTGAGCCGCGCCGCGGAGGGCGTCGCCCAGTGGAAGCAGCGGCACGCGGCGGCCCGGGAGGCGGACCTGAAAGGCGACTACGAGGCCGCGCTGTCCCAGGTCGTCGGGGACGAGCGGCACAAGGAGAGCAGCGGGGCCGCCTTCGACACCGTCGACGCGTCCCTGGAAGGGGCCGTCGCCCATGAGCAGCAGGAGTTCACCCGGGCCGCCCGGGACGGGCTCGGCGCGCTGGGCGGTCTGGTGACGGGTTCGGCGGTGCTGGTGGTCGTGGGCGCGGCAGCCGCCCTGCTCGGTATCGGGCGCAGGCTTTCGGAGTACAGGTGAGCGCGATGCGGATACGGGCGGGACGGGCCGCCGGAGGCCCCGAGGAGCACGGGCGGTACGAGGGCCCGGGCGCGGGCGAGGGCCCGGAGGCGCCCGGAGGTCCCCCGCGGCCCCCCGCGCGCGCGGC
>NZ_JBEYVX010000111.1:0-16779 GCF_040644195.1 Streptomyces sp. NPDC047014
GCCGTCGCCCCGATGTCCTCGGCGAGGGACCGCAGCGCGGGCAGGGCCGCCCCGCGCCCCGCCCGTCCTCCCGCCCCGCGACCCGGCGGCCCGCGGCGGCCCGCGCCCCGCACACCATCAAGCTCGGCAGCCCCCGGCCCCGGCTGCGGCTGGTCGGCGTAGGGCTGACCCTCGTCATGCTGGCCTTCGTCGTACGGCTGCTCCAGGTGCAGGCCGTCGACGCCTCCTCCTTCTCCGCCGAGGCGTCCAAGAACCGCTACACCAGCGTCAAACTGGCCGCGGAGCGCGGGGAGATCACCGACCGCCGCGGCGTCGCCCTCGCCACCAGCGTCGACGCCTACGACATCACCGCCGACCCGAAGATGTTCACCCCGCAGGAGAGCAAGGCCCCGGACGCCCCGGAGCAGGCCGCCGCCCTCCTCGCGCCCATCCTCGGCAAGGACGCCGGCGAACTCGCCGCCAAACTGCGGACGAAGAACAGCCGGTACGTGGTCCTCGCCCAGCGCCAGACCCCCCAGGTCTGGAACCAGATCAAGGACCTCAAGCGGGTCTTCGCCGACAAGGCCGCCGCCGACCAGCGCGGCAACGGCCCCGGCGCCAACGTCCTCGCCGGCGTCTTCAACGACAACAGCAGCAAGCGCGTGTACCCCAACGGCGACCTCGCCGCCGGGATACTGGGTTACGTCAACGCCGAGGGCCACGGCGGCGGCGGACTGGAGTCCTCCCTCGACAAGAAGCTGTCCGGCAAGGACGGGGAGATCACCTACGCCCAGTCGGGCGGCCGCCGGGTGCCCACCGCCGGATCCAGCGAGAAGCCCGCCGTCCCCGGCGAGGACATCGAGCTGACCATCGACCGGGACATCCAGTGGGCCGCGCAGAGCGCCATCGCCGAGCAGGTCCAGAAGTCCGAGGCCGACCGCGGCTACGTCATCGTCCAGGACACCCGCACCGGCGAGGTACTGGCCATGGCCAACGCCCCCGGCTTCGACCCCAACGACCTGACCCGGGCCCGCTCCACGGCCATGGGCAACGCCGCCCTCCAGGACGTCTACGAGCCCGGATCCACCGCGAAGGTCATCTCCATGGCCGCCGTACTGGAGGAGAAGAAGGCCACCCCCGACACCCGCGTCGAGGTGCCCAACCGGCTGCACCGCGGCGACCGGCTGTTCAAGGACGACATCGACCACCCCACCTGGTACCTCACCCTCAACGGGGTCCTCGCCAAGTCCTCCAACATCGGCACCATCCTGGCCACCGGCCAGCTCGGCCCCACCCAGGCCGACGCCAACAAGGTCCTGCACTCCTACCTGACCAGGTTCGGCATCGGCCGCCCCACCGGCCTGGACTACCCGGGCGAATCGCGGGGCATCCTCGCCGCGCCCGAGAACTGGTCCACCTCGCAGCAGTACACGATCCCCTTCGGCCAGGGCCTGTCCCTCAACGCCATGCAGGCGGCCTCCGTGTACTCCACCGTCGCCAACGGCGGGGTCCGCATCGAACCGACCCTGGTCCGCGGCACCAAGGGCCCCGACGGCCGCTTCACCCCGGCCCCGGCCCCCGAACAGACCAAGGTGATCAGCCCGGAGACCGCGAAGACCCTCGCCGCGATGCTGGAGTCCGTCGTCGACGACCAGGAGGGCACCGGCACCAAGGCGAAGATCCCCGGCTACCGCGTCGGCGGCAAGACCGGCACCTCCAACCGGGTGGATCCGGCCACCGGCCGCTACAAGGGCTACACCGCCTCCTTCGCCGGCTTCGCCCCCGCCGACAACCCGCGCATCACCGTCTACTGCGCCATCCAGAACCCCACCAAGGGCAGCTACTTCGGCGGCCAGATCTGCGGCCCCATCTACAAGAAGGTCATGGAGTTCGCCCTCAAGACCCTCCAGGTCGCCCCCACCGGAACCGCCCCCGCCGGTCTCCCCGTCACCTACGAACCCGGTCCCCAGCCCGCCCCCCAGCCCAGCCCGAAGCCCGGTCAGTGAGCCGCGGCGCCGGTCTGCCCGCCAGAAAAGCGTGAGGCACCATCAGTGACAACGATCACCCCGGAACCCGGGAACCGACCGGCCGCCGGCCCCGGCGCCGGGCCCTCACTTCGCGGCCCGGCCGCCACGCCCGGTACGCTCACCGCCGTGCCCCACGCTGATCAGCCCAGAACCGCCCAGAAAGACGCCCCGGCAGCGCCGCCGGGAGCCCCCAGGCCCGCGTCCGCCCGCCCGAGCCCGCTCGGCGAACTGGCCGCCCTGCTGGGCGTCCCGTCCCCAGGCGCTGCGCGGATCACCGGGATCACGCACGACTCCCGTGCGGTCCGCCCGGGAGACCTGTACGCGGCCCTGCCCGGCGCCCGCACCCACGGTGCCGGGTTCGCCGCCCAGGCGGCCTCCCTCGGCGCCGCCGCCGTCCTGACCGATCCCGCCGGGTCCGAACGGGCCGCCGAGACCGGCCTGCCCGTCCTCGTCGTCGAGGACCCGCGGGGCCGGATGGGCGAGCTCGCCGCCGCCATCTACGGCGACCCCGGCGCGGACCTGCTCCAGATCGGCATCACCGGCACCTCCGGCAAGACCACCACGGCGTACCTCGTCGAGGGCGGGCTGCGCGCGGCGGGCCGCGGCACCGGGCTGGTCGGCACGGTCGAGATGCGCATCGGCGACGAGCGCATCAAGTCCGAGCGGACCACCCCCGAGGCCACCGACCTCCAGGCCCTCTTCGCGGTCATGCGCGAACGCGGGGTCGAGGCGGTCGCGATGGAGGTCTCCAGCCACGCCCTGGTGCTCGGCCGCGTCGACGGCTGCGTCTTCGACGTCGCCGTCTTCAACAACCTGAGCCCCGAGCACATGGAGTTCCACTCCGGCATGGAGGACTACTTCCAGGCCAAGGCGGGGCTCTTCACCCCCCGCCGGGCCCGCCTGGGCGTGGTCAACTTCGACGACGAGTACGGCCGCCGCCTCACCAAGGAGGCGACGATCCCGGTCGTCACCTTCTCCGCCGCGGGCGACCCGGCCGCCGACTGGCGCGCCGAGGACGTGGTCTTCGGCCCGGCGAGCTCCACCCTGACCCTGCTCGGCCCCGACGGCCAGCGGGTGCGGGCCGAGGCGCCGCTGCCCGGACCCTTCAACGTCGCCAACACCGTGGCCGCCGTGGTCACCCTGGCCGTGGCCGGGATCGACCCGCAGACCGCCGCCGACGGCGTCGCCGCCGTCCCCGGGGTCCCCGGGCGGCTGGAGCGCGTGGACGCGGGGCAGCCGTACCTGGCCGTCGTCGACTACGCGCACAAGACCGACGCCGTCGAATCGGTGCTGCGGGCCCTGCGCGAGGTCACCGCGGGCCGGCTGCACATCGTCCTCGGCTGCGGCGGAGACCGCGACACCACCAAGCGCGGCCCGATGGGCGCCGCCGCCGCCCGCTACGCCGACGTGGCCGTACTGACCTCCGACAACCCCCGCTCCGAGGACCCGCTCGCGATCCTCGCCGCCATGTTCGAGGGGGCCGTCTCCGTGCCGCCCGCCGAGCGCGGCACCGTCCTGGTCGACGCCGACCGTGCGGGGGCCATCGCCGCCGCCGTCGCGCTCGCCGGGCCGGGAGACACCGTCCTGGTGGCGGGCAAGGGCCACGAGCAGGGCCAGGACACCGCCGGTGTCGTACGCCCCTTCGACGACCGCACGGTGCTCCGCGCCGCGATCGAGCACCAGCTCGTGCTCGACCGAACGACCCAGGTCCGACAGGCCGAGGTGAACCAGTGATCGCCCTCTCCCTCGCCGAGATCGCCGACATCACCGGCGGGCGGCCCCACGACATACCGGATCCGTCCCTCCAGGTCACCGGCCCCGTGGTCTACGACTCCCGCGAGGTCCTTCCCGGCAGCCTCTTCGCCGCCTTCGTCGGCGAGCGGGTCGACGGCCACGACTACGCCGAACGCGCCCTGGCCGCCGGCGCCGTCGCCGTGCTCGCGACCCGCCCCGTCGGCGTCCCGGCCATCGTCGTCCCCGACGTGGTGGCCGCGCTCGGGGCGCTGGCCCGCGCCGTCGTCGCCCGGCTGGGCACCGACGTCGTGGCCCTCACCGGCTCCGCCGGCAAGACCTCCACCAAGGACCTCATCGCGCAGGTGCTCCAGCACCACGCGCCGACCGTCTGGACCCCCGGGAACCTCAACAACGAGATCGGGCTGCCGATCACGACCCTGCGCGTCACCGAGGACACCCAGCACCTCGTCCTGGAGATGGGCGCCCGGGGCATCGGCCACATCCGCTACCTCACCGGACTGACGCCCCCTCGGATCGGCCTGGTGCTCAACGTCGGGACCGCGCACATCGGCGAGTTCGGCGGCCGGGAGCAGATCGCGCAGGCCAAGGGCGAGCTCGTCGAGTCCCTGCCGGCCGAGGCGGAGGGCGGCGTCGCCGTACTCAACGCCGATGACCTGCTGGTTCGCGCCATGGCCGCGCGCACGAAGGCACGTACGGTGCTCTTCGGCGAGGCCGACGACGCCGAAATCCGGGCCACCGCCGTCCGGATGACGGACACCGGGCAGCCTTCCTTCACACTGCACACACCGACCGGGTGCAGCGACGTGACCTTGCGGCTGTACGGTGAGCACCACGTGTCGAACGCGCTCGCCGCGGCCGCCGTCGCCCATGTCCTGGGCATGTCCGTCGAGGAGATCGCCACCGCGCTCTCCGGGGCGGGCACGCTGTCCCGGTGGCGGATGGAGGTCACCGAGCGCGCGGACGGTGTGACGATCGTCAACGACGCCTACAACGCGAACCCGGAGTCCATGCGGGCCGCACTGCGCGCGCTCGCCGCGATGGGTGGTGCGGCCAGGGCGAACGGGGGACGCACGTGGGCGGTGCTCGGCCCGATGGCCGAGCTCGGGGACGACGCTCTCGCCGAGCACGACGCGGTCGGACGGCTTGTCGTCCGGCTCAACGTGAGCAAGCTCGTCGCGGTCGGGGGCAGGGAAGCCTCCTGGCTGCAACTGGGCGCATATAACGAGGGTTCGTGGGGTGAGGAGTCGGTGCTCGTGTCCGACGCGCAGGCGGCGGTCGACCTGTTGCGCAGTGAACTGCGCCCGGGTGACGTCGTGCTGGTGAAGGCTTCCAGGTCGGCCGGTCTGGAGCGGGTGGCCCAGGCCCTGCTCCAGGACACTGTCGAGGGCGAGGTCGCCGGCCGATGAGGCAGATCCTGTTCGCCGGTGTCATCGGCATGTTCCTGACCGTCATCGGCACGCCGCTGCTGATCAAGCTGCTGGCCCGCAAGGGCTACGGCCAGTTCATCCGCGACGACGGTCCGCGCGGGCACGCCGGGAAGAAGGGCACGCCCACCATGGGCGGTATCTCCTTCATCCTGGCGACGCTCGTCGCGTACGCGCTGACGAAGGTCATCACCGGCGAGGAACCGAGCTTCTCGGGCCTGCTCGTCCTGTTCCTGATGGCGGGCATGGGCCTCGTCGGGTACCTGGACGACTACATCAAGATCGTCAAGCGGCGTTCGCTGGGTCTGCGGGCCAAGGCCAAGATGGCCGGCCAGCTGATCGTCGGCATCGCCTTCGCCGTGCTCGCGCTGCAGTTCAAGGACTCGCGCGGACTCACCCCGGCCTCCGACAAGCTGTCGTTCGTCACCGACTTCGGCTGGTCGCTCGGCCCGGTGCTGTTCGTGGTCTGGGCGCTGTTCATGATCCTGGCCATGTCCAACGGCGTGAACCTCACCGACGGTCTGGACGGTCTGGCCACCGGCGCCGCGGTGATGGTCTTCGGCGCCTACACCTTCATCGGCGTCTGGCAGTTCCAGGAGTCCTGCGTCAACGCGCAGACCCTGCCCAGCCCGAACGCCTGCTTCGAGGTGCGCGACCCGCTGGACCTCGCCGTGGTCGCCTCCGCCCTCATGGGCGCCTGCTTCGGCTTCCTGTGGTGGAACACCTCGCCCGCCAAGATCTTCATGGGCGACACCGGCTCCCTGGCCCTCGGCGGCGCCCTCGCCGGCCTCGCGATCTGCTCGCGCACCGAGTTCCTGATCGCCCTCCTCGGCGGCCTGTTCGTCCTCATCACCATGTCGGTCGTCATCCAGGTCGGCTCCTTCAAGCTGACCGGGAAGCGCGTCTTCCGGATGGCCCCGCTCCAGCACCACTTCGAACTCAAGGGCTGGTCCGAAGTGCTCGTGGTGGTCCGCTTCTGGATCATCCAGGGCATGTGCGTGATCGTCGGCCTCGGAATCTTCTACGCGGGATGGGCAGCCGACAAGTGACCTCCTGGCACGGCAAGAACATCACCGTCGCCGGCCTCGGCGTGAGCGGCATCAGCGCCGCCCGCGCCCTGGCCGGCCTCGGCGCAGTGGTGACCGTCGTCGACAACGGCGACGGCGACGCCCACCGTGCCCGGGCCGCCGAACTGGCCCAGGACGGCGTCCGGGTCCGCCTCGGCCGCCTCGACGACGGCGGCCACGCCGGTGAGGTCCTGCCCGAGGGCACCGAACTGGTCGTCACCTCGCCCGGCTGGAAGCCCGACAGCCCCCTCTTCACGGCCGCCGCCGCGGCGGGCGTGGACGTCGTAGGGGATGTCGAGATCGCCTGGCTGCTCCGCGCGACGGGCCAGGAGCGGCGGGCCGCCGCGGGCGCGCCGCGCCGCGAGCCGGCCCCCTGGCTGGCCGTCACCGGCACCAACGGCAAGACCACCACCGTCCAGATGCTGGCGTCGATCCTCAAGGCCGCCGGGCTGCGCACCGCCGCCGTCGGCAACATCGGCACCCCGATCATCGACGTGGTGCTCGGCGAGCAGGAGTACGACGTCCTCGCCGTCGAACTCTCCAGCTACCAGCTGCACTGGGCGCCCTCGCTGCGCGTCCACTCCGGGGCCGTCCTCAACCTCGCCCCCGACCACCTCGACTGGCACGGCTCCATGGAGGCGTACGCCGCCGACAAGGGCCGCATCTACGAGGGCAACACGGTCGCCTGCGTCTACAACGTGGCCGACAAGGCCACCGAGGACCTCGTGGTCGAGGCCGACGTCGAGGAGGGCTGCCGCGCCATCGGCTTCACCCTCGGCGCCCCCGGCCCCTCCATGCTCGGCGTCGTCGACGGCATCCTCGTCGACCGCGCCTTCGTCGAGAACCGGCAGAAGAACGCCCAGGAGCTCGCCGAGGTCGCGGACGTCAACCCGCCGGCCCCGCACAACATCGCCAACGCCCTCGCCGCCGCCGCGCTGGCCCGCGCCTTCGGCGTGGAGCCGCGCGCGGTGCGCGACGGGCTGCGCGACTTCCGCCCGGACGCCCACCGCGTCGCCCACGTGGCCGAGGTCGCCTCCGTGGTCTACGTGGACGACTCCAAGGCCACCAACACCCACGCGGCCGAGGCTTCGCTCGCCGCCTTCGAACCGGTCGTCTGGATCGCGGGCGGCCTCGCCAAGGGCGCCACCTTCGACGAGCTCGTCCAGAAGTCCGCGAAGCGGCTGCGCGGCGTCGTCCTGATCGGCGCCGACCGGGCGCTCATCGCGGACGCGCTGGCGCGACACGCGCCCGAGGTCCCGGTCGTCGACCTCGGCCGGACCGACACTGGGGCGATGCTCGCAGCGGTCCGTGAGGCGGCCGCGCTCGCCGAGCCCGGCGACACGGTCCTGCTGGCCCCTGCCTGTGCGTCGATGGACATGTTCGCGAACTACAACAAGCGCGGGGACGCGTTCGCCGACGCGGTGCGCGAACTGGCCGCCGAGGACGCCGCGGACACGGCCTAGGCCGGGGGCGCCGGGACAGGTTCCCTCCGGCCGGCCGCTCGCCCCGTACGCGTGGAGGGGAAGGTCACAGATGCCGGCCAAGCAGATGCTGCCGGGGCGGCGGCCGTCCGCCGTGAAGGCGCAGGGCCGCAAACGCCCCGCGGTGCGGGCGGGACGGCCCGCCGGGCGCGGGCCGCTGGCCGGGCTGCGGCGTACCCAGGGGCAGTTGCGCAAGGCGTGGGACCGCCCGCTCACGGCGTATTACCTGATTTTCGGCAGTTCCCTGCTCATCACCGTGCTCGGCCTGGTGATGGTGTACTCCGCCTCCATGATCAAGGCCCTCCAGCTGGGCCTGGGTGACGCGTACTTCTTCAAGAAGCAGTTCCTGGCCGCCCTCATCGGCACCGCCCTGCTGCTCGCCGCCTCCCGGATGCCGGTCAGGCTGCACCGGGCGCTGTCCTACCCGGTGCTGGCCGGCACCCTCTTCCTGATGGTTCTGGTCCAGGTCCCCGGGATAGGGGTCTCGATCAACGGCAACCAGAACTGGATCTCCCTCGGCGGCCCGTTCATGCTCCAGCCCAGCGAGTTCGGCAAGCTCGCCCTGATCCTGTGGGGCGCCGACCTGCTGGCCCGCAAGGGCGACAAGGAGCTGCTGAGCCAGTGGAAGCACCTCCTGGTGCCGCTGGTCCCCGTCTCCTTCCTGCTGCTCGGGCTCATCATGCTGGGCGGCGACATGGGCACCGCGATGATCCTCGGCGCCATCCTCTTCGGGCTGCTCTGGCTGGCCGGCGCCCCCACCCGGATGTTCGTCGGCGTACTGCTCTTCGCGGGTGCGATCGTCGCACTGCTCATCCGGACCAGCCCGCACCGCATGGACCGGCTCGCCTGCCTCGGGGCGACCGAGCCCGGCAAGAACGACCTCTGCTGGCAGGCCGTGCACGGGATCTACGCCCTCGCCTCGGGCGGCTGGTTCGGATCCGGACTGGGTGCAAGCGTCGAAAAATGGGGCCAACTACCAGAAGCCCACACCGACTTCATTTTCGCCATCACCGGGGAGGAACTGGGCCTCGCGGGGACGCTGTCCGTCCTCGCCCTCTTCGCGGCTCTAGGCTATGCGGGTATCCGCGTGGCCGGACGCACGGAGGACTCCTTCGTACGGTTTGCCGCGGGAGGCGTGACCACCTGGATCACGGCCCAGGCCGTGATCAACATCGGTGCGGTGCTCGGCCTGCTGCCGATCGCCGGAGTCCCGCTCCCGCTGTTCTCCTACGGGGGTTCCGCCCTGCTGCCGACCATGTTCGCGGTCGGACTGCTCATCGCCTTCGCGCGGGAGGAGCCCGCCGCGCGCGCGGCACTCGCGATGCGGCAGCCGAGAACCGGCTGGCGGCGGACCGGGGTGAGATGGAAGTCGATGAGACGGCGCGTCACGAAGCGACCGTCCGGAGAGCGGTGAATTTCGGTGCATGTCGTACTCGCCGGTGGGGGGACCGCCGGCCACATCGAGCCGGCGCTCGCCCTCGCGGACGCCCTGCGCAGGCAGGACCCCACAGTGGGCATCACCGCCCTGGGCACGGAACGCGGGCTCGAAACCCGCCTCGTGCCCGAGCGCGGCTACGAACTCGGGCTCATCCCCGCGGTACCGCTGCCCCGCAAGCCCACCCCGGAACTGATCACCGTCCCCGGGCGGCTGCGCGGCACCATCAAGGCCGCCGAGGAGATCCTGCTGCGCACCAAGGCCGACTGCGTCGTCGGCTTCGGCGGCTACGTGGCCCTGCCGGGCTACCTCGCGGCCAAGCGGCTCGGCGTGCCGATCATCGTCCACGAGGCCAACGCCCGGCCCGGACTGGCCAACAAGATCGGCTCCCGGTACGCGCACGCCGTCGCGGTCTCCACCCCCGACAGCAAGCTGCGCGGCGCCCGCTACGTGGGCATCCCGCTGCGCCGCTCGATCTCGACCCTGGACCGGGCCGCCGTACGCCCCGAGGCCCGCGCCGCCTTCGGCCTGGACCCCAACCTGCCGACGCTGCTGGTCTCCGGCGGCTCGCAGGGCGCCCGCCGCCTCAACGAGACCATCCAGCAGGTCGCGCCGACCCTCCAGCGCTCCGGTGTGCAGATCCTGCACGCGGTCGGCCCGAAGAACGAACTGCCGCGTGTCGACAACATGCCCGGGATGCCGCCGTATGTGCCGGTACCGTACGTGGACCGGATGGATCTCGCGTACGCCGCCGCCGACATGATGCTGTGCCGCGCGGGTGCGATGACCGTCGCCGAACTGTCCGCCGTCGGGCTGCCCGCCGCCTATGTCCCGCTGCCGATCGGCAACGGCGAACAGCGGCTCAACGCCCAGCCGGTGGTCAAGGCCGGCGGCGGCCTGCTCGTCGACGACGCGGAACTGACCCCCGACTGGGTGCTCGGCCAGGTCCTTCCGGTGCTGTCCGATCCGCACCGCCTGTACGAGATGTCCCGCGCCGCCGGTGAGTTCGGCCGCCGGGACGCCGACGAACTGCTGGTCGGCATGGTGTACGAGGCGATCGCGGCCCACAGGGCCCGCTGAGGCGGGACGCTGACGCAGGAGGCAGGAGTGGCCGGAGCGCCGACCAAGTCCCCGAAGCCCGCGAAACCCGCGAAGCCCGCGAAGGCCGCGAAGCCCGCGAGGAAGCCGGTCCCCCGGGGCCCCGGCGCGCACCTGCGCCGGGGCCGCCTGCTGGTGGTCCTGGCCGCCGCCGTGCTGCTCGTGGCGGGCGGTACCTGGGTGCTGTACGGGTCCTCCTGGCTCCGCGTCGAGAAGGTCACCGCCACCGGCACCCGGGTGCTCACCCCCGAGCAGGTGCTCTCCGCGGCGGCCGTACCGCTCGGCGCGCCCCTCGTGAGCGTGGACACGGACGAGATCGCGAGCCGGGTCCGCGGCCGGCTGCCCCGCATCGATTCGGTCGATGTGGTGCGGGCCTGGCCGCACGGAATCGGACTGAAGGTGACCGAACGCAAACCTGTCCTGCTCATCCGGAAGGGCACCGACTTCGTGGAAGTGGACGCATCCGGTGTGCGATTCGACACGGTTCCGAAAGCACCCGCGGGCGTCCCGGTCCTGGAATTGAACGCGGAGGGCTCCCCGAGCGCCCGCCGCTTCGACGAGCAGCGGCTGCTGCACGAGGCGGTGCTCGTCGCCGGGGCGCTTCCCGGGCCGATCTCGGGGCAAACGCTCCAGGTCACGGTGGTCTCCTACGATTCCGTCGTGCTGAAGCTGACCGGCGGCCGCACCGTGCGGTGGGGGAGCGGCGAACAGAGCGACGCGAAGGGGCGCGCGCTGACCGCTTTGCTGAAAGCCGCGCCCAAGGCTGGGCACTTCGACGTGAGCGTTCCCACCGCCCCTGCTGCGGCCGGGAGTTGACGTCGGGTTCGGCAGCGGCGCACCCTGGTTGGCCAGCGATACGGGTGATCACATAGGGTGAAAAGAAAAACGGGAGGTTCGGCGTGTTCGTTGAACACGCGCTACTTGTCGACTTAGTGTCCTGTTCGGAAGTCCATGGGATCCAAGGAACAGACACACCCTTAACCCTAAACTTCAGGGTGAGGGTTCGGGTCGGCGCGTTCGGACCGTCCCTATTTCGGCATCAGTCGTCGCAACGCAGGCCCGCGAGGCGGCGACACGTAACTCGAGGCGAGAGGCCTTCGACGTGGCAGCACCGCAGAACTACCTCGCAGTCATCAAGGTCATCGGTGTCGGCGGCGGTGGTGTCAATGCCATCAACCGAATGATCGAGGTCGGTCTCAAGGGCGTCGAGTTCATCGCCATCAACACCGACGCCCAGGCGCTGTTGATGAGCGACGCCGACGTCAAGCTCGACGTCGGCCGTGAACTGACCCGCGGCCTCGGCGCCGGCGCCAACCCGGCGGTCGGTCGCAAGGCGGCAGAGGACCACCGCGAGGAGATCGAGGAGGTCCTCAAGGGGGCCGACATGGTCTTCGTCACCGCTGGTGAGGGCGGCGGCACCGGCACCGGCGGCGCACCTGTCGTCGCCAACATCGCGCGCTCGCTGGGCGCCCTGACGATCGGTGTGGTCACCCGGCCGTTCACCTTCGAGGGCCGGCGCCGCGCGAACCAGGCGGAGGACGGCATCGCCGAGCTCCGCGAAGAGGTCGACACCCTCATCGTCATCCCCAACGACCGCCTGCTGTCCATCTCGGACCGCCAGGTCAGCGTCCTGGACGCCTTCAAGTCGGCCGACCAGGTCCTGCTCTCCGGCGTGCAGGGCATCACCGACCTCATCACCACCCCGGGTCTGATCAACCTCGACTTCGCCGACGTCAAGTCCGTGATGTCCGAGGCGGGCTCGGCGCTCATGGGCATCGGCTCGGCGCGCGGCGACGACCGCGCCGTGGCCGCGGCCGAGATGGCGATCTCCTCGCCGCTGCTGGAGGCGTCCATCGACGGCGCCCGCGGTGTGCTGCTCTCCATCTCCGGCGGCTCGGACCTCGGTCTCTTCGAGATCAACGAGGCCGCGCAGCTGGTGAGCGAGGCCGCGCACCCGGAGGCGAACATCATCTTCGGCGCCGTCATCGACGACGCGCTCGGCGACGAGGTACGGGTCACCGTCATCGCCGCCGGGTTCGACGGCGGACAGCCCCCGGCCCGCCGGGACAACGTCATCGGCGCCGCGTCCACCAAGCGCGAGGAGCCCGCACCGGCCCCGGTCCGCGCCGCCCCCGAGCCGGTCCGCCCGGCCTTCGGCGGACTCGGCACGGTCACCCCGCGCGAGGAGCCCCCGGCCCCCGTCGAGCCGGCGCCGGCCGAGGTCCAGCCCCCGGCCCCGCAGGTCCCGACGGCCCGTCCGTACCAGGACAGCCCGGCCGAGGAGCTGGATGTCCCGGACTTCTTGAAGTGACACCGGAGCAGCACCACGTGGGCGGCGCCCACTTCGCCTTCACCGACCGGTGGGGCGGAGTGAGCGCCGTTCCGTACGAAGAGCTCAACCTCGGCGGCGCGGTCGGAGACGACCCGGCCGCCGTTCGCGCGAACCGGGACCGTGCCGCGCACTCCCTGGGACTCGCCCCGGACCGCGTGGTCTGGATGAACCAGGTGCACGGCCGGGACGTCGCGGTGGTGGACGGCCCCTGGGGCGCGGACGCCGGGATCCCCGCGGTGGACGCGGTGGTGACCGCCCGTCGGGGGCTCGCCCTCGCCGTGCTCACCGCGGACTGCACCCCCGTCCTGCTGGCGGACCCCGTCGCCGGGGTGGCCGGGGCCGCGCACGCCGGGCGCCCCGGGCTGGTGGCGGGGGTGGTGCCCGCGGCCGTCGAGGCCATGGTCGCCCTCGGCGCCGACCCCGCCCGGATCGTCGCCCGTACCGGACCCGCCGTCTGCGGGCGCTGCTACGAGGTGCCGGCCGGGATGCGGGAGGCGGTGGCGGCGGTGGTACCGGCCGCTCATGCCGAGACCAGCTGGGGGACGCCGGCGGTCGACGTGGCCGAGGGGGTGCGGGCGCAGCTCGCGGAGGCGGGGGTGGTGGAGGTCCACCGATCCCCGGTCTGCACACTGGAGTCCCGGGACCACTTCTCGTACCGTCGTGACCGGGTGACCGGGCGGCTTGCCGGTTATGTCTGGTTGACGGAGCATTCCCGGGGGGCGGCCCCCGGATCCGCGGGGGAAACGAAGAATGACGGAACGTAAGGCGCAGCTCGCCGGGAACCTGGCGCGGGTCGAGGAACGCATCGCGGCCGCGTGCGCGAAGGCGGGCCGCGCGCGGGACGAGGTGACCCTGATCGTGGTCACCAAGACCTATCCCGCGAGCGACGTACGGCTGCTGGCCGGGCTGGGCGTCCGGCAGGTCGCGGAGAACCGCGACCAGGACGCCGCCCCCAAGGCCGCCGCCTGCGCGGATCTGCCGCTCGGCTGGCACTTCGTCGGCCAGTTGCAGACCAACAAAGTCCGTTCCGTGGCGGGATACGCGCACGTCGTGCAGTCGGTCGACCGGCCCCGGCTGGTCACCGCCCTCTCGTCGGCCGCGGTGAACGCCGGACGCGAACTCGGCTGCCTGGTGCAGATCGCGCTCGACGCGGAGTCGGGCGAGCGGGGCAGCCGGGGCGGCGCGGCGCCGGAGCAGCTCGCGGAGTTGGCGGACCTCGTCGCCGGGGCACCCGGACTGCGCATCGACGGACTGATGACCGTCGCACCTCTGTCCGGCCCCTACGCGGGGCGCGAACAGGCCGCCTTCGAGCGGCTGGTGGAATTGTCATCCCGCCTGCGCGCGGACCATCCGACTGCCACGATGGTGTCGGCCGGGATGAGCGCAGACCTGGAACAGGCCGTGATGGCCGGTGCGACACATGTACGCGTCGGCACTGCGGTACTCGGCGCGAGACCCCGGCTCGGGTAACGTCGCGAAGAAAGTCGGACCACAGCAGAAAATATGGTCATTCCCGTCGATGAGCGGGCAGACCACGTGGATCGCGGGCAGTTGGTGACATTCGTGACACGGCGGCACCTGCGACAGGGCGATCCACCACAGAGCGGAGGACTCGGAGAATGGCCGGCGCGATGCGCAAGATGGCGGTCTACCTCGGCCTCGTGGAGGACGACCGGTACGACAACCCGGGGTACGACCCCGACGACGAGTTCGAGCCCGAGCCGGAGATGGAACGGGCTCGGGAGCGGGATCGCCGACAGCAGCCCGTGCACCAAGCGCCCGTACCGGACGAACCGGTACGAGTCGCACAGCCTCCGGCGCCACGGGAACCCATCCCAATTCCGGTGGAAAACGGACGTCCTGCGCGAATTGCCCCCGTGGCATCCATCACACCTGAACGCACCAACCTGGAGAAGAACGCCCCCGTGATCATGCCCAAGGTCGTCTCCGAGCGGGAGCCGTACCGCATCACGACGCTGCACCCCCGGACCTACAACGAGGCCCGTACCATCGGGGAACACTTCCGTGAGGGCACTCCGGTGATCATGAATCTCACGGAGATGGACGACACGGACGCGAAGCGTCTCGTGGACTTCGCCGCCGGACTCGTGTTCGGTCTGCACGGCAGTATTGAACGCGTGACACAGAAGGTGTTCCTGCTGTCGCCTGCTAACGTCGATGTCACGGCGGAGGACAAGGCCCGCATCGCGGAGGGCGGGTTCTTCAACCAAAGCTAGACCGATCCGTCAGACACGGGGCCGGGAACAGAGCGGGAAACGGGGAGAGGGAAGCGCGGGATGGGTGTCGCACTGCAGGTGGTCTACATCGTGCTGATGTGCTTCCTGATCGTGCTGATCTTCCGGCTGGTCATGGATTACGTGTTCCAGTTCGCACGCTCATGGACACCCGGCAAGGCGATGGTGGTCGTACTTGAGGCCACCTACACTGTCACCGATCCACCGCTCAAGCTCCTTCGGCGGTTCATCCCGCCGTTGCGTCTCGGGGGCGTGGCACTCGACCTGTCCTTCTTCGTTCTGATGATCATCGTTTACATCCTCATCAACTTCGTGAGCGCCGCTGCGAGAAGCGTGTGAACGATGAGCTTCCCCGTACGCGCGGGGACGGTCCCGATACGGTCTTGCCGACTGCCGACGACTACGTAGAGGTGAAGAAGACATGCCGCTGACTCCCGAGGACGTGCGGAACAAGCAGTTCACGACCGTCCGCCTCCGAGAAGGCTATGACGAGGACGAGGTCGATGCCTTCCTCGACGAGGTCGAGTCCGAACTGACGCGCCTGCTGCGCGAGAACGAGGACCTGCGCGCGAAGCTGGCCGCCGCCACGCGCGCCGCCGCGCAGAACCAGCAGCAGCAGGGGATGCGCAAGCCCGAGCCCCAGGACCAGCGAGGCCCCGGCGCCCCCGTGCCCGCCGCCATATCCGGCCCGCCGCAGCAGCCGCAGCAGCCGCAGATGGGCCCGCCCCAGCTGCCCGGCGGCGCGCCGCAGCTCCCCCCGGGCCCCGGTGGACACGGCGGCCCGCAGGGCCCCGGCCCGATGGGCGGCCCCATGCAGCAGCACCCCATGGGCGGACCGCAGGGCATGGGCCAGCAGCCGATGGGTCAGCAGCCGATGGGTCAGCAGCAGCCGATGGGCCAGCAGCCCATGGGTCAGCAGCAGTCGATGGGCGGCCAGAACCCGCTCGGCCAGCAGATGCAGCCCATGGGCCAGCAGATGCAGCCGATGGGGCAGCCCATGCAGCCGATGGGCCAGCAGATGCAGCCCATGGGCCAGCCGCAGCTTCCGCAGCAGGGCCCCGGTGGCGACAGCGCCGCCCGCGTCCTGTCGCTGGCGCAGCAGACCGCCGACCAGGCGATCGCGGAGGCCCGCTCCGAGGCCAACAAGATCGTCGGCGAGGCGCGGTCGCGCGCCGAGGGCCTGGAGCGGGACGCCCGCGCCAAGGCCGACGCGCTGGAGCGGGACGCGCAGGAGAAGCACCGCGTCGCGATGGGCTCCCTGGAGTCCGCCCGCGCCACGCTGGAGCGCAAGGTCGAGGACCTGCGGGGCTTCGAGCGTGAGTACCGCACGCGGCTCAAGTCCTACCTGGAGTCGCAGCTGCGCCAGCTGGAGACCCAGGCCGACGACTCGCTCGCCCCGCCGCGGAACCCGGCCGGTCCGGCGCTGCCGCCGTCGCCGTCGCCTTCGATGGCTCCGGCCGGTGCGATGGGTCACTCCATGGGGGCTCCCTCGCCCATGGGCGGGCCGTCCCCGATGGGTGCGGGGCCGTCCTACGGCGGCGGCCAGCAGCAGATGTCTCCGGCGATGACCCAGCCGATGGCTCCGGTGCGGCCGGCTGCGCCGTCGCCGATGCAGGCGCCGTCGCCGATGCGGGGCTTTCTGATCGACGAGGACGACAACTAGGCGCGGCCGCGAGGTCGGCAGCCACGGGCCGGGCCCGGTCCCCTTCGGGGAGACCGGGCCCGGCCCGTTTCTGCGCCTGGGGGCCTTGCCTCCCGTCTGCGGGCCGGTGGCCGCGCCTCAAACGCCGGCGGGGCTTGATTGTGGTCCCGCCCGGTGGGTGCGCCTGATTCGCCGGCGGGGCTTGGTTTTTGGGTGCGGCCCGGTGGGTGCGCCTCAAGCGCCGGCGGGGCTGGGTTTGGTTTCCCTGGGCGGGGGTCGACGGC
>NZ_JBEYVX010000112.1:0-16678 GCF_040644195.1 Streptomyces sp. NPDC047014
TGCACCGGCCGGACGTGGTCCTCATGGACATCCGGATGCCCCGCCTGGACGGCCTCGACGCGCTGCGCCAGCTCACGCGGCCCCACACCGCGCACAGGCCGCGGCCCGCCGTGTGGGACAGCCCGGTGAGGCTGGAGCCGTCCGGGCAGACCGCCTTGCGGGCCCCGGGGTCCCAGTCGCCGCCGGCCCGGGTGAGCAGCGAGGCGTTGTGGTCGCGGTGGTCCGTGGTCAGCTGGTACCAGGAGGTGGTGGCGGGCACCGGCCCGGTACGGCCGGGGGCGGCGAGCAGCCCGGCCCAGCGCGGGCTGCGCCAGTCCCCCGGGTCCAGGACGCCGGAGCGGTGGCCGGTGGTGTCGTAGCGGAGGAGAGCCCAGGTGTCGCCGCCGGGGGCGCCCTGGGCGGTGGTGCTCCAGCCGACGAGGGGCCAGTAGGCGAAGTCGGCGTCATGGCGGTTCAGTTGGCCGGTGAGCCGGTCGAACCAGGTACGCGGGGCGGCCGCGCCCTCGTCGGCGCCGATGCCGAACTCGCTGATCCAGACGGGGGCGGTGAAGTGCGCGCCGGTCTCGGCGGAGACGAAGAACGCCTGGTCGTAGAGGGTCTGCTCCAGTTGGGCGGCGGTCATGTCCTGGTAGCGGAGGTCGCTGGTCTCCCCGATCCCGGTCGCACCGCTGTGGTGGGGGCCGGTGTAGCCGTAGAAGTGCGCGGAGTACACCAGCTTGTGGGAGGCGACGAGGGTGTGGGAGAGGGTACGGACGGGGGTGAGGGTGGGGCGGCCGTGCGGGAGGCCGTCGACGGGCAGGCCGTACCAGTTGATGCCCTCGACGACGATCAGCAGGTTCGGGTTGGCCTCGGTGAGGATGCGGTCGGCGGCCTCCTGGGCGGCGGCGTGCCAGTCGTGCCGGTCACCGAGGCCCCAGTTGGGGTCGTCCCAGACGTCGCGCCGGACCTCGTTGTAGAGGTCGGCGCCGACCACGCGCGGGTTGTCGCGGTAGCGGCGGGCGAGGAACACCCAGTCGTCGGCCCACTGGGCGGTGGAACGGCCGCTGTTCCAGCGCTCGTTGCCGTCGAGCCCGCAGCACCACCGGGTGGTGACGGTGTGGTTGTTGAGGATGACGGCGAAGCCGCTGTCGGTGAGGGCGGCGACCACCGCGTCGAAGACCTGGAGCGGGGTGCGGCCGCGCAGGGCGGGGTTGGCGGCGACGGCCGCGTCCGGGACGGGGGCGGTGGTGCGCAGCATCTCGTTGGAGTAGGGCAGCCGGACGCTGTTGAGGCCAAGGGCGCGGAAGTCGGCGAGCAGCGTCGGCAGCGGGACCCGGTCCAGGCCGAGTGGGATGCCGTGGGCGTTCTGGCCGGCGTGGTGGGTGGCGGGGTCGGCGCGGTCGCCGGAGCCGTTCCAGGAGCCCTGGGCGCCGTCCCAGTTCCCGGAGCGCAGCCGGAAGCGGTTGCCGTCGGCGTCGACGATGTAGCGGCCGCGGGTGGACAGCGGCGGGGTCCACGCCCCGGCGGCGGCCTCGGGTGCGGGCGCCGGGGGCGGGGCGGCGTGGGCCGGCAGGGCGGCGGCGGTGAGCAGGAGGGCGCAGAGGGCGGCGCGTAAGAGGGACTTCATCGTGCTCCTGGCGGGGGGGGTTCGGCCGCCCGGCCGGGCGGCAGCCGCGGGGCAGGTTACCGGCGGGTCGCGCCAGGAGGAAGGCGGCGGCGGGAAGGCATCGGCCGGAAGACGCCCACAGGAAGACCACGGCGAGACGGCCAGCGGCGGAAGGGCGGCCGCAAGCCTGCCGGGCGCCGTCCCCTACGGCCGCCCGCGCGCCACGAGGACCGGTTCCGGCCTTCCGCGCCCGCGCGGGCGGTGCCACCCGGCCGAAACCGCCCCGCGCGGGGCGGCGCCCCTTTACGGTGCCCTGAAAGGGAAGCGGCACGGGCTGCGGAAGGCGGGGCGGATGGACGAAGAAGAAGACAGGCGACTGGCGGGGATGACGCCTGAGATCTCCTGCCGCACCCTCGTCATGCTGCGCGGGCTCGCCGGCCTGGAGCCGCCCGAGCAGGTCCCCGAGGAGGCGATGATCGTGGCCGACGCGGTACTCGCCCAGCACGGTACGGACGGGCTGCGGGTGCTGGTGATGACCCTGGCGGCCTGGGCGACGGCCCAGATCGAGAACGTGGCGGAGCTGAGCGGCCGCAGCCACGAGGCGGTGCTGGACGCCATGGAACTGGCGTGCATGGAGGCGAACGCGGAGGACTGAGAGGCCCGCGGGTCCCCCGGGAACAGCGGGTGTGTACGTCTTCCAGGAATCGGCGCCCGGCCGGGTAGGGATCCGGCCCGTTTCGGCGACACTGGGAGAGCAGGAGCCGCGGGGGGTCGTGATCGGAGGCCGTCGTGAGCACACCTTCCCCCATCCGTATCGCCGCCGTCCTGTCCACGGAGCATCGCGGACGGCTGATGTCGCAGGCCCGTGAGGTCAATTTCCCGGAGAACGCGCGGATCTTCGACGAGGGGAGCCGTGCGGACGCCTTCTGGATCGTGCGCTCGGGCACGGTCACCCTGGAGGTCCCGGTGGCCGGGCGCCGGCCCGCGCAGGTGGAGAACCTGGGCCCCGGGGAGCTGGTGGGCTGGTCCTGGCTGTTCCCGCCGTACGTGTGGCAGCTCGGCGCGGAGGCGATGACGCCGGTGCGCGCCTACGAGTTCGACGCGGCGGCGGTGCGGATGCTCATGGACGCCGATCCGGCCTTCGGCTCCGCGGTCGGCCACTGGGTGGGCCGGGTCCTCGCGATGCGCCTCCAGCAGACCCGCACCCGGCTGCTGGACCTGTACGCGCCCCGGCTGGGCGCGGCCGGCTAGCCGGGCCGGTCGCGCAGGTGCCTCCGCTCCCCCCGTTCAGCGGGGGGAGCGGAGGTGTTTCGGGGTGATGTCCGGTCGCTGTTCAGCCGATTCGGGCAGGTGTTCCCGCACTGGTCAGACCTCCACCACCGCTGCGGTCTGCACTCATCCGCATACGATCCGTGACGGAAAATGAGGGTGGGAACGGGCGTTCACGGCGCGGGTCCGCAAGACTCTGTCCGCTATCCGAAACACCAACCCAAGGGAGTGTTCGCAATGCGGTCCATCGCAAGGGGTCTCGGTCTCGGTTCCGCCGCCATGGCGCTCACCGCGCTCACCGCGCTGGCCTGGCCCGGCACGGCGGGCGCCGCACCGTCCGGCGCCCAGAGCCTGTACGCGCCCTCCGCGCTCGTCCTGACCGTGACCGCCGGTCCGGACGCCGCCACCGGGACGGTCCTGCGCGCGGTGACCCTCGCCTGCGCGCCGAAGCCCGGGGGCACCCACCCCAGCCCGGCCGCCGCCTGCCGTGAAGTACGCGCCGCGGGAGCGAAGTTGGACCCGCTCGCCGCTCCGGCGTCCAGGGCCGCCTGTACCCGGGAGTGGAACCCGATGACGGTCACGGCCGACGGCGTGTGGCAGGGCAAGCGGGTCCAGTACTCCTACACCTTCGGCAACCCGTGCGGCCTGCGGAACACCACGGGCATACTGTTCCACTTCTGACCCGGGGCGGCGGAATCCGTCCCGCGGGAGGGGATGGGCCGGGCGGCGCCGTGCGACCGCCGTCCGGCCCACAGCGGGGCCGCCGGCAGGGAACGTCCGGGCCCGACGGCCCGTGCGCCTCAGCCCAGTTCGAGGCTGGTGACGCCGAACAGCTCGGACAGGGCCACCTCGGGGGCCGGGCCCGTGTACATGCGGGCCGCCTCGAAGGTGGGCACCAGGCCGAGCGCCGTGAACAGCTCGACCGCCTCCGGGTTGGCGTCCGGTACGTCCAGGGAGACCGGTCCGCCCGCCGCGTGCCGCGCGAGCCGCCGCAGCAGGACGGCCGCCACCCGCGCGTCGGCCGCGTACAGGGGGCCGACGCGGTGGGCGGAACTGCACGGGCGGATCACCCCGAGCCCTTCGATCCGGCCGTCGCGCACGGCGGCGAGGGCCGTCCGGCCGGGCAGGCCGGTCCAGGCGGAGAGGAAGGCGTCGCGCCGCTCGGGGAAGAACCGCCGGTCGTAGGCCGCGAGCAGCCCGAAGGGCAGCGAGGCCGCGTCCACGATCTCGACGCCGGCCCCGGCGCCGGTGTCGTCGCCGAGGGGGACGCCCTCCATGCGGAGGTTGTTCCAGGCCCGCCGGAAGCCCGACTTGCGGTAGTTCTCCTGCTGCTCGACCACCCCGTCCAGGCCGACGAGCCGCCCGTCGAGCCGTGCCATCCCGGCCCGCCACAGGCGGATGCCGTAGCCCTTGCCGCGGAAGGCGGGGCGGGCGATGTAGAGGCCGATGAAGCCGAAGCCCGTTCCGTAGCGGACGGCCGAGATACTGGCGACCGGTTCCCCGTCGAGGCGGCCGACGAGGAAGCCCTCCGGGTCGGCCACCGCGAAGGCGAAGCGGTCCGACTCCCCCGGGTTCCAGCCCTCTTCGTCGGCCCAGCCGCGGATCGTCTCCATGTCGGCGGAGCTCGCCCCGGCGATCTCGAATCCCGTCATAGCCGTGTTCTACCAGACGCGGGCGGCGGTCAGCCCGCGCAGATCACGTCATCCACGCGCAGCGGCCGGGTGTCGAGGCGTACGTACGCGGTGAAGGTGTCGGTGCGGTCCGCGCCCCAGTGGGTGGTGACGGTGGCCCAGCCCACCCCGGCCGACTGGGCCACGGTGACCGGGCCGATGCCGATGTGCTGCGGGGTGTTCTGCGCGCAGAGCAGGACGTCGCCGGCCGCGTTCTCCTTCTGCCGGTCCTTGAGCACCTGGGAGACATGGTGCCGGCGGTCGTGCGCGGAGGGCCCGTGGTCCCCGTAGAACCGGGCGAGGAAGCGGCCGATCTCCTCGGCGGTGTGCCCCTCCCGGACGGCCGCCGGAGCGGCGGGGGCGGCGAGGGCCGGGGCGGGCGACAGGACGGGCAGCGCGAGCGCGGCCGGCAGGAGGGCACCGAGGGTGCGGGACATGAGCGTCATGTGCGGTTGTGTACCCGCCCGGCCCGTCCACCGGGAGGACCGGGCCCGGATCTCACTCCTGTGGACGCCCGCGGCGCACGGGAACCCCGGCGGCCCGGCCCCGCGAAATCGGGTCGCGGGCCGCCCGCGCTCGTACATAGGGTCCCGACCATGGGAAAGCCGCTCGTCGCAGTGTTCAGTGGAGCCGGGATGTCCACGGATTCCGGGATCCCCGACTACCGGGGGCCGCAGGGCCTGTGGCGCCGGGAGCCCGACGCCGAGAAGCTCGTGACCTACGAGTACTACATGGGCGATCCGGAGATCCGGCGCAGGTCCTGGCGGATGCGGGCCGAGATCGGCGCGCTCGGCGCCCGGCCGAACGCCGCGCACCTGGCCGTGGCCGAATTGGAGCGCTCCGGCGTCCCGGTCCGCGTCCTCACCCAGAACGTCGACGGGCTGCACCAGCTCGCCGGGATGCCCGAGCGGAAGGTCTTCGAACTGCACGGCAGCGCCCGCGCGGTGGTGTGCACGGCCTGTTCCGCCCGGTCCGGGATGGACGAGGCGCTGGCCCGGCTGACCGCGGGCGACCCGGATCCCGCCTGCCGGGCCTGCGGCGGGATCCTCAAGCCGGCCACCGTGATGTTCGGCCAGCGGCTGGACCCCGAGGTGCTGGCGCGGGCCGTCGCCGTGGCCAAGGGGTGCCAGGTGTTCCTCGCCGTCGGCTCCACGCTCCAGGTGCAGCCCGCCGCCTCGCTCGCCGGGATGGCGGCGGAGGCGGGGGCCCGGCTGATCATCGTGAACGCGGAGGAGACCCCGTACGACCCGCTGGCCGAGGAGATCATCCGCGAGCCCATCGGGACGGCGGTGCCGAAGCTGCTGAGCCGGATCGCGGAAGGCGGCTGACAGCTGACGGCTGACGGCTGCGAACGGGCTTGCGGCCCGTCAGCCCTCGTCGGCCGCGCGGCGCATCTCCGCCACGTCCAGCTTCTTCATCTTCATCATGGCGGTGGTGGCCCGGGCGGCCCGCCCCGGGTCCGGGTCGGTGATCAGCTCGATCGTGCCCGGCGGGATGACCTGCCAGGACACCCCGAACCGGTCCTTGACCCAGCCGCAGACGCCTTCCTGGCTGCCGTCGGTCAGGGTGTCCCAGTAGTAGTCGGCCTCCGCCTCGTCCGCGCAGTCGATCTGGAAGGAGATCGCCTCACTGAACGTGAACTGCGGGCCGCCGTTGAGACCCATGAACCTCTGCCCGTTGATCTCGAACTCCACGGCCATCACCGCGCCGGCCTCGCCGGGGTGCGCCTCGTTGAACCGGCTGACGCGGCCGAGCCTGCCGTCCTTGAACACCGACAGGTAGTAGTCGGCCGCCTCCTCGGCCTTGCCGTCGAACCACAGGCACGTGGTGAATCCGTTGCCGCTCATCTCTGCCTCCAGGCCGGTGCGTGGCGGTGGGTACCGCTCCTCACATACAGACCGGCCCCGGACCCGAAATTCATCGGTGGGTCCGGGGCCGGTCCGAGGACAGCCTGGAATTTCGCCCGTCCGGGCTACTTCACGGGCGCCGCGCCCTGCGCGAGCATCCGGTCGACGACCCGCTCGGCGGCGTTGCCCTCGTCCAGGTCGCAGAACTCGGTACGGAAGGCCGCGCGCGCCTCGGCGTACTCCGCGCCGACGGTGTCGGCGTTCCGTACGGCCTCGATCAGGCTCGCCGAGTCCGCCAGCAGCGGGCCGGGGGCCTTCGCCTCCAGGTCGAAGTTGAAGCCGCGCAGCGTGGTGCGGTAGTGCTCCAGGTCGTACGTGAAGAGCAGGATCGGCCGGTCCGTCAGCGCGAAGTCGAAGAGCGCCGAGGAGTAGTCCGAGATCAGGACGTCGGCGACCAGCAGCAGGTCGGCGGCGTCGGGCCAGCGCGACACGTCGACGACGAAGCCGTCGCGGACACTGTCGCGGACCTGCTCGGTGACGTGGTGGTGGCCGCGGATCAGCAGGACGTGGTCCTCGCCCAGCTCACGGCGGGCCGCGTCCAGGTCGATCCGCAGGTCCAGCTTGTAGCCGCCGGACCAGCCCTCGTTGTTCTCACGCCACGTGGGCATGTAGAGGACGACCTTCTTGCCCTCGGGCAGGCCCAGCCGTCGGCGGACCTCCGCGATCCGGTCCGCATCGGGCCGGACGAGCGCGTCGGTGCGCGGGCTGCCCGCCTCGACGACCTCGCCGTCGTAGCCGAGGGCCCGCTTGAGGAGCGGGGTGGCGTAGGAGCTCGGGGAGGCCAGCAGGCTCCACTGCGCGCTGTCGTGCGCCAGGCCCTCCAGGACCTCGGGGCTGGTGTAGTAGTCGTGCACGAAGTCGTGTCCGATCTGCTTGACCGGCGTGCCGTGCCAGGTCTGGAGGACGACCTGGCCGGGGCGGCGCAGGAACTGGCGCGGCACCGTGTCGTTGGTCACGAAGTAGCGGGCGCGGGCCAGGACCTCCCAGTACTCCCCGCTCTCGTACTGCACGGCGCGGGCGGTCGCCGGGACCTCGGTGCGGCCGTCGCGGACCAGCCAGATGTGCTCCAGCTTCTCGCCGCGGCGCACCAGCTCCTCGTGGATGGCGCGCGGCGAGTCACCGGAGCCCTGCCCGTGGAAGGCGCTGTAGACGACGATGTCCTTGACCGGCAGGGCGCGCTGCGCCGGGTAGGTCTCGTAGCGGGCGACGCGCTGGGCGTAGCGGGAGCGGTCGTGCGGGCTCAGCAGCGGGTCGGCGACGAGCACCATGCGGTCGTGGAAGCGGGTCTCGACCCGCATCCGGCGGCCCTGGGTGCTGAACGCGTGCGGTCCGGCGAAGAGCAGGCCGGGGGCCATCTGCACCGGGGCTCCGCGGTCCACGCCGAGCAGGCCGGCGGTGGTCCCGCCCTGGGAGGCGGGGCGCAGCGTGGGCCACCAGCGGCCCTCGGGCAGCGTGGTGCGGCCGGCGTACGCCTCGGGGAGCATCGGGTGGAAGGTGGTCTCGAAGGTGTCGCCGTCACGGGTGACGGGCCAGCTGAACTCGGTGCCGTGCGCGTTGTGCACGACCAGCTCGTAGGGCTCGTCGGCCGGGGCGGCGAAGCGGCCGCGCAGGGTGACGGTGCCGTCCTCGGCCTTGACCTCGTCGACCAGCGGCGGGGAGGGCTGGACGGAGAGCGCGAGGTGGCCGGTGTTGCCGCGCTTGGCGAACAGGGAGCGGCCGGCGGTCCCGCCGGGCAGCGGCAGGACCAGGCCGGTGAAGCCGCCGCGCTCGTCGTGGACCAGGCGGTGCTCGGTGCCGTCGGCGCCGACCACGGACAGGCTCCACGGCTCCGGGTTCCACTCGCCGGGCTCGGAGACCCCGTCCGGTACGGCGGCCAGGTCGGCCAGCGGTACCCGGGCGGTGAAGGCGGTGCTGCCGCCGGCGGACGCGGCGGCGGACTCCACCGGGAAGGTGCGGACGGTCCCGGTGGTGACGTGCACGGCGCGCAGGGTGGCGGTGCCGACCCCGGCGGACAGCTCGCCGCTGATCTCGACGGCGTCGCCGCCCGCGGGGCGGACGTCCAGGGCGCGGGCGCGGGCGACCTCGACCTGGACGGTCAGGGCGCCGGCGACGGCCGGGACGATCCGGACGTCGGGGGCGACCCAGAACGGGGGCGGGTTCTGGCCGGTGTCGTGCTCACCGCCGCGCAGGCGGGCGCGGTGCAGGCCGCCGGCGCCGGTGACGGCGACGGAGGTGGTCCACGTACCGTCGTTCCACTTGCCGCCCGACTGGAAGATCGCGGGGTCGACGACGGCGGTGAAGCCGGCCCAGTCCGCGTGGCGCAGGGCGAGGTGCGGGGCGTTAACGGAGGCCATCGGGGAGGCCACGGTGCGGGTGCTGACGACGGAGCGGCGGCGCTTGCCCTTCTCGCGGAAGACCAGCATCTTGCGGGAGCCGAGGCGGCTCTCGGCGCCGAGGTGGCCGGGCAGGGCGTAGCCGCGCAGCAGCAGCTTGCCGTCGGCCCAGACCGCCTGCTCCAGGCGGCTGACGACGCGGCGCTCGCGCGGGCCGAGGGTGAGGATCCTGGCGGGGACCGGCGGGCGGCCGTGCAGGAAGGGGTAGTCCGCCTGCGGGCGGGCGAGGCCCTTGACGGGCACGCTGTAGCTGTAGTCGCGCTGGTGGTCGGTGAGCGCGATGAAGTCCTCGACGCGGCCCTCGCCGGCCAGGTACGCCTTGAGGCGGTCGGCGACGGTCAGGTCGGACCAGGGGGCGGTGCCGATCTCGCGGACGAGCCCGCCGACCTCCTTGACGAAGGCGGCGCGGAAGTCGGCGCCGCCCTCCCCGACGTACTTGTAGATGAGCGGCAGTTCCTCGCTCAGTACGTTGTAGTCGTAGTCGCGCAGGTAGCGGACGTACTTGGCGCCCTGCTTGGCCTTGAGGGACTCGCGGACCAGGCGTACGGAGGTGACGCGGTCGATGAGGGAGACCGGGTCGGTGGAGCGCTGGGTGATGGAGCGCTCGCCGGTCTCGCGGACGCGCCAGTGGTAGACGCACTCGCTGAGGATGTCGACGCTGGTGGCGAAGTAGTGGGCCGGGATGCTGACCGGGGCGTCCTCGTAGAGGATGCCCTCCGGGTACTGGAAGCCGTGCTCGTCCCAGAAGGTGCGGCGGTAGACCTTGTTCCACGCGGTGCGGTCGGTGACCAGCGCCGGGAACTTGGAGATGTGGGTCTTCAGCTGCGTCCGGGCGAAGGCGGCGCGGTGGCCCCAGGACTGGTTCATGCCGACCGAGCGGAAGCGCTTGACGTTGCCGCCGACGAAGTCCGAGCCCGTCTCGTCCAGGGTCTCGATCATGCGCTGGTAGGCGTAGTCCGGCATGGTGTCGTCGCTGTCGACGAAGGCCAGGTACTCGCTGTCCGGGTGCATGTGGCGGGCACCGGTGTTGCGGGCGGCGCCGAGACCGGCGTTCTCCTGCATCACGACGCGGAAGCGCTTGTCGCGTGCGGCGAAAGCCTTGGCTATGACGGCGCTGGTGTCGGTGGAACCGTCGTCCACGAGGATGGCCTCGAAGTCGCCGAAGGTCTGAGCGGCGATGGATTCCAGGCACTCGTCGAGGTAGAGCTCGACGTTGTAGACGGGGACGACGATGCTCAGGCGCGGGGGCATGGGTGGCGGTTTCTCCAGCGTTTTATGCTTTTTCGATGATCAGCTCACAGCATCTTACTCTGTAACAGAATCATAAACTCCACCCATATGGGGCACATGGAACTGATCGCCGGGGCGGACGGCAAAGAATTCAGCCGTCCGCCACCTCGACGGTGCGGGAGAGCACGGTCGGACCGGTCCCCTCCGGGCCGTCCGGTCAGATCTCCAGATCGGTCTCGATCTTCTTGAGCTGGTGCCGGGCCATGGCGAGGTTGGCCCGCTTCTTGTCCAGCGCGAGATAGAGGAAGAACCCGGCCGAGCCCCGCCCCTTCATCAGCCGGATCAGGTGGTACTGCGTACCGAGGGTGATCAGGATGTCCTCGATCTCGTCGTTGATGCCGAGCATCTCCATCGTGCGGACCTTGGCGCGCACCACGTCGGTGTTGCCGGCCGCGGCGACGGCGAGGTCCAGGTCCTTGCCACCGCCGATGGTGCCGAGGGCCATGCCGCTGCCGTAGTCGACGAGGGCGGCGCCGATGGCGCCCTCGATGAGGGTGGTGGCTTCCTTGAGCGCGGTCTCCACGTTGACCATGAGAGGTACCTCTTTCTCGTTTCTCTGTGACTGCGTGTAGGGGGGTGACGATGCGTGGGGTGATGACGGTGCGTGCCGGGACGTCCGCCTACGGGGCCGACCGCGGGCGCCGGTCAGCCGGGCGGGGCGCCGCGGCGGCCGAGGGTGTGCTCGATCAGCTCGGCGATGCGCAGGCTGGAGCGGCGGGCCTCCAGGTGGAGGCGGCCGACGTTGATGCGCGGCTCCGCGGTGAGGGTGAGTACGGCGGCCAGGCCCGCGGCGTAGGTGGCCACGTAGCCGTCCTCGCCGCGCACCAGCAGTTCGCGGAAGGCGCCCTGGCCGGTGCTGTCGCTGAGCCGCTGGGCGACACCGAGCGCGGCCGCGGTCAGCGCGGCGACGGCCTCGACCTCGGCCGCGGCGCTGTCCTGGGCGAGGACGAAGCCGTCGGTGCTGGCGGCGAGGGCGCCGGTGAGCTGGGGAACGCGGGCGCGCAGCCGGCGGAGCTCGGCGAGTATCTCGGCCTCCGCCTCGGGGGGCACCGTACTCATGTCGGCCTTACTCCTTTCGGGCGGCCTCCTCTCGGAGCGGTCGGCGCGCAGGGCCGGTCGCAGCGGGAGCCTCACAGGCTTGCCTCCAGTGCGTCGCGTAACCGGCGGAGCAGCGCCACGTCCGGGGATTGGGCCTCGGTCATCCAGTCGGGCAGGGGGGGAACAGCCGGTGGTGGGGGCGGGCTGTGCGGGGTCTCGACCAGTCCGGCCGCGGCGAGGCGGCGGACGTCGAGCAGGGTGTGGAAGGCGGGCCTGCCCAGGACCCAGGCCAGGTCGGCCGGGGTGCGCGAGCCGTCGGCCCGGTCGAGCAGGGCCCGCTGCCGGGCGGTGACGGTCTGGCCGGGCAGGGCCGGCCGGGGTACGACGGGCGAGGTGTCGAGCTGGGGGTAGGGCCATACCGCGTCGAGCAGTTCCCGGCGGCGCCGGGTCTCCCGTTCGACGGCGGCGGCGGGGACGGAGCGGACGGAGCCGATCCAGTGGGTGGCCCCGCGGCGGAAGCGGGAGGGGCCGGTGCCCGGGGAGAGGGCGAAGAAGGCGGCGTCGAATATCGCCGCGAGGTGGCATATCTCCAGTTCGCCGCCGGCCAGGCCGCCGCTGTCCACGAGGAAGCGGGCCACCTGGCGGCGGGCGCCGGCCCGGTCGACGGCTTCCCGCCAGCGTTCGGGGGTGAGCCCGCCGCCGGTGGTGAGCAGGACGTCGAGTCCGGGGGTGGCCGGGCTCTCGGCGTGCACGATGCGGCCCTCCTCCAGGAAGAGGGTGCCGCGGTCGCGGAGCAGGGCTCCGGTGGCGCGCTCGGCGGCGAGCCGGGTGAGCAGGGGGGACACGGCGGCGAGGGCGTGGGGGGCGGTGGCCTGGGCGGTCATCTGAGCACCAGCCCCTCGGCGAGGGCGCGGAGTCTGTGGCGGGCGAGGGCGAGGTTGCCGTCGGCGCGGTCCAGCCACAGGTGGAGGAAGACGCTGCTGTCGAAGCTGGTCTCGACGAAGCGCAGCACGTGGTAGCCGTTGCGGGTGGTGACGATCAGGTCCTCGACCGGGGGTCCGTCGTCGGCGCGGCCGGTGTCGGCCGGGGCGAAGGACTCGTATTCGGCTGCCGCCCGGGCCAGCTCGGCGGTCTCGGCGGCGGTGGTCTCGTGGTCGCCCACGGGCGATTCGCCCGCGGTGCCGAGGGCCAGTCCGCTGCTCCAGTCGACCAGCGCGGCCCCGCGCGCACCAGGCAGGGCCATGGCTTCCAGCAGGCATTCGTCGATCCCGGGCACGCGGGCTCCCCTCCCGGCCGGACGTGCGGTGTGCACGGTCGTGCGGCGCGACAGGAGGGAACTTACTCAAGTTCCGATGGACGAAAGGGCGTTCTGGCATTTTCCGCTGGAACGTGCCACGCCGGACGTCAGAGCTTGGCCGGAACGCGTCGGAATCTGATCACGAAGCCAGCGGGAGGTCGTCCGCGAGCCGGAACGAGCCACCTTCTCGCTGCACGTATCCCTCGTGGCTGAGGGTGCGCAGCAGGTGGTAGACGGTGGGCAGGGGGATGCCGGTGAGTCTGGCGAGCCGTTTGGCCGTCGCCCCGTTCTCCGCGGACATCGCCTCCAGCAGGCGCAGGGCGCGCTGGACGGAACCGATCAGGGTGGGTGTGCTGTCCTTCTGCGGGCTGTCCTTCTGACTGTGCTCAGTGGCCATCGCTGGTCCCCCTGTGCTCCGGTACGAGGGCGGGCACAGCCATCAAAGTGGCTTCCGGGCCGCAAAGCCAAGCGGACGCGCGTAAACCTGAGCATAAGATCACCGGCTCCCGGCCCCTCATGCCGTGCACGTCACGTAGGCGGGCAGGGCGGCTTCCTCGATCAGGTGACGCGGCAGGCACAGTCCGAAACGCCGCTCCAGGACGGCCAGGGTGCGGCGTCCGTCCTCCTCGTCCGGCTCCCCCTCGGGGCGGGTGCTCGTACCTTCCGGGGTCAGGATCCCGGCCGCGACCAGCTCGGGGAGCAGGTGGTCCGGGCGGTGGCCGCCGCGCCAGCACTCCTCGCCGATGCCGAAGCAGCAGACCAGCTCGCCGTCGTGGGCGTAGGCGAACAGGGTGGGCGGGTGGTCCGGCTGCGGGTCGAGGTGGACGGCCTCGACGCCGCCCCGGGAGACCTCCGCGAGCCGTTCCGCCCCGGCGGGCATCCCGTGCTCGACGGCGAAGGTCCAGTCGCCCCAGGTGCCGACGCGGGCCACGCCGTCGCCGTCGGCGGTCTCGGTGACCATGCTCCAGGCGTCCTGGGCAGTCAACGGGCCGGGGCGCAGGTCAGGGAGCGCCCCGAGCCGGGCGGCCAGCTCCTCGGGGCCTATGCCCCGGGCGAAGGTGAGGCCGACGAGCCATTCGCCCCAGTCGGCCAGCCACTGGATCCCGCGGACCCGTTCCTCGGTGGTGTTCGTCATACCCGTACTCCCCACGGTCCTCCGGGACACCGGTACTCCCCCACCGGCACGATAGTCAGTCCGGGGCGTCCTGCGGGAGGAGTCGCTCGACCATCGTCTCGATCAGCGCCTCCGGGGAGTGCGGCTCCAGCAGCTCCGGCACGGTCAGGTCGTCCACGATCAGGCCCAGCATCGCCAGGTACAGCAGGACCACTCCCCGCCGGTCCCCGGGCAGGCCCTGCTCCAGGTGCCAGGCGATGTTGGCCTCCAGCTCGGCGCCCTGGAAGCCGGACAGCTCCCGCTGGAGCTCGGGGCGCCGGGTGGCCTCCAGCCGCAGCTCCAGCATCGCGATGTGGACACTGCGCTCGCGCCGCATCCGCTCCAGCAGCCGGCCGAGGAGCACCGCCGTGTCCAGCGGGCCGGCCAGGTCGGCCGGGTCGGGGGTGAGGCGTTCGCGGGTGCGGTGCAGGATCTCGACGAGCAGCTGGGAGCGGTCGGCGAAGTAGTTGGTGGTGGTGCCGACGGGGACGCCGGCCTCCTTGTCGACCGCGCGCAGGGTCAGGCCGCGTGATCCCTCGCGGGCCAGGACTTCGATGGCGGCGTCGAGGAGCGCGGCGCGGCGCTGGGGGTTCTGGCGCATGAGGGTCCCGGCTTCCGGTGCCGTCCGGGCGGGCCGGGACGGACGTACGAGAGCACTGCGGGTGCAGTGCTCTCGCTCACGGTAGCCGACGGCCGCGGCCCTCAGCTCTCCCGCCGGCCGGGCCCCGCGGTCCTGGCCGACTCCAGCAGGTACGGTACGTCGATCACCGCCACCCCCGGCGTGAACAGCAGGCGGGCCTTGAGCCGCAGGGCGTTCTGGTTGTGCAGGGGCTGCTCCCACCAGTGGCCCACCACGTACTCGGGGATCACCACGGAGAGCATGTCCGTCTCGGCCTCCGAGGCCCTTTCCTGGACGTACGCGAGCACCGGGCGCACCACCTCGCGGTACGGGGAGTGCAGGATCGTCAGCGGCAGCCCGGGATCGTGCGCGTCCCACGCCTCCCGCAGCCCGGCCGCCTCGGCCTCGTCCGCCGCGACGGTGACGGCGGTGAGGGTGTCGGGGCGCAGGCCCTGCGCGTAGCCGATGGCCTTGAGGGTGGGGGCCTGCACGGCGGCGACGAGGACGAGGACGTGGTGGCGGGCCGGCCGGTGCGGTGTGGCGTCGGGGGCGACGCCGACCTGCCGGGCGACCTGGTCGTAGTGGCGGCGTACCCCCTTCATGCCGAAGAAGAGCACGGGCATGGCGATGACGACCAGCCAGGCGCCGTGGGTGAACTTGGTGAGCAGGACGATGACCAGGACCACGGCGGTCATGGTGGCGCCGACGGCGTTGATGGCGAGCCTGCGGTGGATGTGGACGCGCTCCGTCCGCGGGGTGGCGGGCGAGGCCAGCTCCTTGCGCCAGTGCCGGACCATGCCGGACTGGGAGAGGGTGAAGGAGACGAACACGCCGATGATGTAGAGCTGGATCAGGCGGGTCAGCTCGGCGTCGAAGGCGACGATGAGGGCGATGGCGACCAGCGCGAGCAGGACGACGCCGTTGGAGTAGACGAGCCGGTCGCCCCGGTTGTGCAGCTGCCGCGGCGCGTAGCGGTCCCTGGCGAGGATGGAGGCCAGCATCGGGAAGCCGTTGAAGGCGGTGTTCGCGGCGAGGATCAGCACCCCGGCGGTGACCGCCTGGAGCAGGTAGAAGAGGAAGTGCCAGCTGCCGAAGGTGGCCCGGCCGATCTGGGCGAGGGCGGTGGAGGTGGGGGTACCCGGGGGCAGGCCCAGTTCGGTGGGGTCGGCCGCGACATGCACCTGGTAGCTCATGGCGAGCGCGGTGATGCCCGCGAACATGGTCACCGAGAGGAGGCCCATGACGGCGAGGGTGGCCGCCGCGTTGCGGGCCTTGGGCTTGCGGAAGGCGGGCACGCCGTTGCTGATCGCCTCGACGCCGGTGAGCGCGGTGCAGCCGGAGGCGAAGGCGCGCATCGCGAGGAAGACCACGGCGATTCCGGTGTACGTACCGGTGGCGATGATCGGCAGGTCGGCGGACTCGGCGCGGATGGTCTGGCCGGTGCCGAGGCGGACGGCGGCGACCGCGAACATCAGGTAGACGACGAGGACGAAGCCGTAGGTGGGGATGGCGAAGATCCGGCCCGACTCCCGGACGCCGCGCAGGTTCATCACGGTCAGCAGCACCACGAAGCCGACGGACAGGGCCACGTCGTGGTCGCTCAGCGCGGGGATGGCGGAGGTGATGGCCGAGACCCCGGAGACGACGGAGACGGCGACGGTCATCACATAGTCGACGAGCAGGGCGCTGGCGGCGGTGAGGGCGGCGGTCTGGCCCAGGTTCTCGGCGCTGACCACATAGGCGCCGCCTCCCCCTGGATAGGCGTGGCAGGTCTGCCGGTACGAGGCGACGACCACGACGAGCAGGAAGACGATGGCGGCGGCCGCGTACCAGGTGAGGTGGAGCAGTGCGACGCCGCCGAGGGCGAGGATCAGCAGGATCTCCTCGGTGGCGTAGGCCACGGAGGAGAGCGGGTCGCTGCAGAAGATCGGCAGGGCGAGCCGTTTGGGCAGCAGGGTCTCGCCCAGCCGGGCGGTGTCGAGGGGTTCACCGACCAGCACCCGTTTCGCATTGATGCGCCTCATTCGAGGATGATCGTGCATTTCGCCGGGGCATCACCCCTTTTGCGGCTTGTGTCCCGAGGCCAGCTCCTCCGCCCGCTGCGCCAGCCACAGGTCGTAGCGAGCGCTCGGGGACTGGAGCAGCGAGCGCTCCAGCAGCGCTTCGATCCGCGCCAGCCGTTTGCGGGCGGCGGGCACCGAGACCCCCATCGCGGCGGCCGCCGGGACGAGCCGGGCCTCGTGCTCCAGCCAGGCGCGTACGGTCTCACGGGCCTCGGCTCTCCGAGGAGACACGGCTCCGGGCCCGCATCCTTTTGCGCGAGGTCCGCGAGCGGTTGCGCCTCGACACCCTGGTCATCGGGATCCTGCGACGGTTGGCCCGCCATCGGCCAACTCCACCTGCTGGCGCAGAACTTCCACTACACGCAGGTCGAGTGCGGGCTCGCCGCGACCTCGC
>NZ_JBEYVX010000113.1:0-16378 GCF_040644195.1 Streptomyces sp. NPDC047014
CCTCCCCCGCACGGGTAGGGCACGGTGCACCATGACGGGGCGGCCCGTACCGGCCGGGCCGCGGTGGGGGCGGCGAGCGCTGCGGCGGCGGCCAGGCCGGTGGCCACCGCGAGCAGCCTGTTACGGGTGGTGCGCTTGATCCTCACTTCTCGTCCTCCTGGAGAGGTTCGGGGGCCCGGCGGTCGTGGGGGTGCCTGGCCCGTGAGGCGCAGCCGGGGAGCACGGGGGGCGCAGAGCCTTTGGCCGTGTCCCTGACAAGCGCTGTCGGGAGTGTCCTGTGGTCGGATACCGGTCGCAAGAGCGTCTTTCAGCCTCTACGGACCCACGTGGGCCGCCCGGGGACGACCGCGAGCGCGCCCCCGGGCACGGCCGCGGCCCGCACCCGGCGCGCGGCCTATCGACCCCCCGGGACAAGGGACCGGCACGGGTACGGGAACCCGGCGGACGGGGAACGGGCGGGCGGCGCCCGTCACCGGGCACTCGGGGGCGGCCGGGCACGGCCCGTGCGCGACGGGCTCGGCGCGCGGGCGCGCGAAGGCGCCGGCGGCAGCGCCGCGCGGGGCGGCGGCGGCGCGCCGTCCGGCCGGAACGGCCGGAATTCGCCCTTCCGCACAGCCGGAGCCCCCACCGCGGGCACGGCGGCGGAAGCGGCCGCGCAGCACGGCGCAGCCCTGCGCCCGCACGGGTTCCGGCGGGGCGGGGGTGGGCGTGGGGTGCTCGGGGGCGGTGGGGGCCGTGGGGGCTGTGTGGCTCATTTCGTGGAGGTCTTCCACGTGCGTCCGGGCGGGAATCCCTCCCTACCCCGTCCGGCCGCCTGGAACTGACGTGGCCTCAGTCGCAGCAGCAGTTGCAGTCGCAGTCACAGCAGCCGCCACCACCGCCACCGCTGCCGCCACCCGAGCCTCCGGCCGGGGAGGAGTTCGGGCCGCAGCAGTTGCAGCACTCGCAGGCGTCGCACCACGGGTCCCGCTTCTTGCGCGACCACGGCCCCTCGTGCTCCGTGCAGCAGATCTGGCAGGTGCAGAAGAGGCCGATGGCCACCGCGCAGCCCGCCAGCAGCCCGCGGCGCGGCCGCTGCGGCTGGTGTCCGCCCCCGTGACCGAAGCCGCCCCCGAAGCCCCCGCCACCGCCACCGCCGTAGCCACCCGGACCGCCGCCCGGACCGCCGCCCGGGGTCTGCGGCCCGCCCGCGTACGGGTTCCCCGCGTGCGGACCCCCGCCGTACGGGTTCTCGCCGTACGGGCCGGGGCCGGGTCCCGGGCCCTGTCCCGCCGAAGCCGTCGCCGTGTGGCCGCACGTACCGGTGCCGAAGGCGCGGTCCACCGACGTGCGCAGCTCGTGCACGAGCAGCCGGTGCGCGAGCCCCGCGTCCGCGAACTCGGCCTCGCCCAGCGCCAGCCGGATCCCGTGCAGCGCGTCGTCGCAGAGCCTGCGGGCCTCCTCGCGCGAGGTGCCGGTGGCCGTCAGCGGGTTCCAGGCCCCCGCGGCCGCGTCGGCCGCCTGGTCCTCCACCGCGTCCAGCAGATGCGCGAGCCGGCCGAAGTACCGCCCGGCCTCCGCGAGGGGCGCGGCGTTGCCGGGCCGCCCGGCCAGCCGCGCGGTATGGGCGAAGGCGGCGGCCGTCGCGGTCTCCGTCGGCTCGGTCACCACCAGCACCGGCGTGCCGATCCCGGCCAGCGTCTCGATCCCCGCCTGCCGGTCCACCGCGTCCACGAGCACGGCGGTGTCGAAGCCGAGCGAGGCCCCGGTGCGCGCGCCGGCCCGGTCCCAGCCGCGGGCCACCGTGCGCGCGGCGAGGGCGATCGGGGCGCGGGCCAACAGCCCGTCCCGGTCCGCCACGTGGTCGCGGACCTTCGCGGAGGCCAGCACCAGCGAGACCGCCGCCGCGAGCCGGGCCCCCTCGCCCTGCGCGACCGCGGCCGTCCGCATGCCGCGCAGTGGACAGGGTCCGGCGGTGCGCCGGGCGCCGCTCACCGGACCCGACTGAGCCTCCGTCAGAACGGAGACCAGCAAACCGTCGTAGTTCGTGACGATCCGGGCGAACTGGCCGTGGTCCCCGCGAAGTGCCAGGCAGAGCCCGCACAGATGGGCCATCCACTCCGCCTTGAAACGCTCTCCCAGCCGGTGCGTGCAAGGTCTGACTATCCCGAACAAACCGGTTCCCCCGTGAGTCGTACGCGTGCTTGCCGGGCATCGTATCGACCCGTGCCCGTCACCCGTACGTCCCCGCCGCCCACCCGTACGGCGGCAGTGATCGTATTTTCACTCAGTCAGCAGCGGTAGCCACCAGGATCCTTGACCGTGCAACGGATGTTCTGCACCAGTACCGTCACGAAACCCGTGCGCGGCGACTATCCACTTGGCGCGTTGTCAGCATCATGGACGAGCATAGGGGCAGCGGAGAGAAGACAGAATGACCGCGGTGAAAGGAGGCAGTCCATGGGTTCGGTGCGCAAGGCGAGTGCCTGGCTGGGTCTCGTGGAGGACGGCGACGACGAGCGCTACTACGACGACGACTACGCGGAGGCCGGCCACGGATCGGTGTCCGGGCCCGGTGACCAGTGGGTGACCGACCCCCGGGTCAGGGTGGCCTCCGAGTCGGCGGTGGAGCACGGCCGCCGCATCGCGACGGTCACCCCGGACGGCTTCCGTGACGCGCGCGGCATCGGCGAGCTGTTCCGCGACGGCGTCCCGGTCATCGTCAACCTGTCGTCGATGGACCCGGGTGACGCCAAGCGCGTCGTCGACTTCGCGGCCGGCCTGACCTTCGGGCTGCGCGGTTCGATCGAGCGGGTGGCGACCAGAGTCTTCCTCCTGACCCCGGCCGACACCCAGATCGTCAGCGGCGAGGCGGGCGGCCGCGCCCGCGACTTCTTCAACCAGAGCTGAGCGGGGCCCTCACCGGAAAGCGTCCAGCCCGGTGAGCGCCTTGCCCAGCACCAGCTGGTGCATCTCGACGGTGCCCTCGTAGGTGAGCACCGATTCGAGGTTGGTGGCGTGGCGCATGACGGGATATTCCAGGGAGATCCCGTTCGCGCCGAGGACGGTCCGCGCGGTGCGGCAGATCTCGATGGCCTCGCGGACATTGTTGAGCTTGCCGAAGCTGATCTGCTCCGGCCGCAGGGTGCCCGCGTCCATCCGCCGGCCCAGGTGGTGGGCGAGCAGGATGCCCTTGTGCAGTTCGAGGGCCATGTCCGCGAGCTTGGCCTGGGTGAGCTGGAAGCCGCCGATCGGCTTGCCGAACTGCTCGCGCGTCCGGGCGTAGTCGAGCGCGGCCTCGAAACTGGCCCGCGCCGCGCCCATGGACCCCCAGATGATCCCGTACCGCGCGTGGCTGAGGCAGCCGAGCGGGCCCTTGAGGCCCGTGACCAGCGGCAGGACCGCGTCGGCCGGCAGCCGTACGTCGTCCATGACCAGCTCGCTGGTGACGCTCGCCCGCAGCGACCACTTGTGCTTGATCTCCGGCGCCGAGAAGCCGGGGGTGTCGGTGGGCACCGCGAAGCCGCGGATGCCGTCCTCGGTCTGCCCCCACACCACGGCCACCGAGGCCACGGAGCCATTGGTGATCCACATCTTGCGCCCGTTGAGCACCCAGTCGGTGCCGTCGCGCTTGGCGTGGGTCCGCATCGCCGCGGGGTCGGAGCCCACGTCGGGCTCGGTCAGCCCGAAGCAGCCGATCAGCTCGCCCGCGGCCATACCGGGCAGCCAGCGCTGCTTCTGCTCCTCGCTGCCGTACTTCCAGATCGCGTACATGGCCAGCGAGCCCTGTACGGAGACCAGCGAGCGGATCCCGGAGTCGGCGGCCTCCAGCTCCAGGCAGGCCAGGCCGTACTGCACGGCGCTGGCCCCGGCGCAGCCGTAGCCCTCCAGGGACATGCCGAGCGCGCCGATCGCCCCGAGCTCCCGCGCCAGCTCCCGGATCCCGGGCAGCTCGCCGCTCTCGTACCACTGGGCGACGTACGGCAGCACGCGGTCGGCGGCCCAGCCGCGGACGGTGTCGCGGACGGCGAGGTCCTCGGCCCCGAGGAGCTCGTCGAGCCCGAGCGGATCGGTGGGTACGAAGGACACGGGGCCTCCCGGCGGCCTGAGCAGGAACCTAGCGGCGCGAGTTTTATGCGCTCGTCCGACGCTATTGGCCCCGGCCCGGCAAATCCAGCCCCACTTCCCGGGCCGGGCCCCGCCCCGCCGCGGCCTGCGGCGCGCGGCCCCGGTCCTTCGGCCCCGGCTCGCCCTTCGCCTGCGCGGGCACCCGTACCGGTACGCCCGCCCCGCAGTCCATCGACCGCGGCAGCTTGAGCGCCATCACCGCGCCCGCGAACAGCAGGGCCGCGCTCACCAGCAGGGTCACATGCAGCCCGTGCACGAAGGAGTGCCGCGCGGCCGCGTACAGGGAGGCGCCCGCCGGGCCGCCGAGCCCCGCGGCGATCTGGTACGCCTCGCCCAGGGAGTTCGCCGCGCCCGCGGCCTCCGCCGCCGGGACGCCGGGGACGGAGGCGAGCCCCGGCCGGTACGCGGCGTTCATCACACTGCCCAGCAGTGCGATGCCGATGCCCGCGCCCAGCTGGTAGGAGGTCTCGCCGATGGAGGCGGCGCCGCCCGCCGTCTCGGCCGGAGCCTCGCTCAGCATCGACTCGTAGGCCGCGAACAGGGTGGTCTGGAGGCCGAAGCCGAGCAGGACGAAGCCCGCGGTCAGCAGCACCGGCCGGTCCTGCTGGCCCATCAGCGTCAGCAGCAGCACGGCGAGGCCCGTCACCACGAAGCCCAGCGAGACCATGGTGCGCGGCCCGATCCGGGCCAGGGTGTAGGAGCCGGTGGCGCCCGCGGCCATCGCGGCGAAGGTCAGCGGCAGCAGCCGCAGGCCGGTCTCCAGCGGGCTGAGGTGCAGCACCAGCTGGAGGTACTGGACGGCGATCAGCTCCAGGCCGACCAGGGCCAGCATCGCCAGCACGATGCAGGCGACCGAGGTGGAGAAGGCGGCGCGGGAGAACATCCGCATGTCGATCAGCGGGTGCTCGCGCCGCTTCTGCCGCCGGACGAACAGCACGAGCAGCGCCGCCCCGAGCAGCAGCGGCACCAGCGCCTGCGCGTCGAGGAGGTGGCGCTCGGCGCCGAGCCGCTTGATGCCGAGGACGGAACCGAGCACGCCCGCGGCGGCCATCAGCGCGCCGAGCACGTCCCACGGGCCGTCGGCGGAGCCGCGCGACTCCGGCAGCAGCCAGCGCCCGAGCGGCAGGATCAGCGCCATCAGCGGGATGTTGATCAGGAAGACGGAGCCCCACCAGAAGTGCTCGATGAGGAAGCCGCCGAGCACCGGGCCGCTGGCCGCGCCGATCGCGGCGACGGCGGTCCATATGCCGATGGCCAGCGCCCGCTCGCGCCGGTCGGGGAAGACCTGGCGCAGGATCGACAGGGTGGCGGGCATGATCATCGCGCCGCCGATGCCGAGCAGGGCGCGCGCGGCGATGAGCACCTGGGCGTTGTCGGCGAGGGCGGCCAGCGCGGAGGCCGCGCCGAAGAGCCCATAGCCCAGCAGCAGGATCCGGCGGCGGCCGACGCGGTCGCCGAGGGTGCCGAAGAGGATCAGCAGGGAGGCGCAGACCAGTGGGTAGGCGTCGACGACCCAGAGCAGTTCGACCGGCCCGGGGCGCAGGTCCTCGGTGACCGAGGGGACCGCGACGTGCAGGATCGTCGCGTCGAGCGCGACGAGGACCAGGCTGACGCAGAGCACCGCCAGGACGACCCAGCGGTTGGCACCGCCGGAGACCGCGCCCAGCCGCTGCCAGGGGGAAGGGGTCCCGGCCGCGGCCGCGTTCGTCCCCGCCATGCATGTACCTCCCAGGTGATCCCTCGCGCGCGGCGGACCAGCGTCGTGCGGAGCCGCGAGGTGTGGTGCGCTGGTGCGGCATCCCACGGGGTCCGGCATCGGCACGCGAGTGAACGGTCAGCGTACGCGAGTTCGTGTGCCCGACACGTGGCCAAGCTCTCATCCCGGAGAGGGCCCCCGTGTGGCGTGCGCCACTCCCCCGCGGCGCGACCCTCCCCCGCGTACACGTGCGGTCACGGACGGTGGTTCCAGGTCGGGATCCCCGCCGGACCCCACCGATAATCATGCCCGTGGAAGATCTTGGGATTCGCCGGGCCGCGCCCGCGCTGGCCGCCTTCGCCGGGGTCCGGCTGCTGGGCCTGACCGTGCTCGCCGTGTGGTGCGCGGTGGCCGGCAGCAGCCCGCACACGCTGCTGTCGGCCCGCTGGGACTCGCTCTGGTACGCCCGCATCGCCGCGGAGGGATACGGGTACGCGGTGCACCTCCCGAACGGGGACGTGCACTCGAACCTGGCGTTCTTCCCGCTGCTGCCCTGGCTGGAGCGCGGGGTGTCGGCGGTGAGCGGGCTGTCGTACGGCTCGGCGGGGCTGGTGGTGTCGGCGCTCGCGGGGCTCGCCGCGGCCTGGGGGATCTTCGCGGTGGCGGATCTGCTGCACGGCCGGCGGGCCGGGGTGTACGCGGTCGCGGTGTGGGCCGCGCTGCCGGTCGGGATCGTGCAGTCGATGGCGTACAGCGAGTCGCTGTTCACGGCGCTGGCCGCCTGGGCGCTGTACGGGGCCCTGCGCGGCCGGTGGCTGACCGCCGGGCTGCTGGCGGCCGGGGCCGGGCTGACCCGCCCGGTCGGCGCGGCGGTGGTGGCGGCGGTGTGGGTGGCCGCGGCCCTGGCGCTGCGGCGCGGGGAGCGCTCGTGGCGGATGGCCGCGGGCGCGCTGCTGGCTCCGGCGGGCGCGGCGGCGTACGTGCTGTGGGTGGGCGCCCGCACCGGGGGCGGCCTGCTCGGGTACCTGGAGGTGCAGGCCGGCTGGGGCAACGGCTTCGACGGCGGCTGGGCCTTCGCCCGCTTCGTCGGCGCGAAGCTGGCCTCCTCCGCCTTCCTCGCGGGGCTGGGCCTGGTGGCGGGGGTGGCGCTGGTGCTGTGGCTGTACGCGGCGTGCCTGCGGCAGCGGCAGCCCGCGCCGCTGCTGGTGTACTGCGGGATCGTCGTGGCGCTGGCGCTGTGCGCCTCGGGGTACTTCGGGTCCAAGCCGCGGCTGCTGCTGCCGGCCTTCCCGCTGATGCTGGTGCCGGCGGTGGCGCTGGCCCGGTGGCGGACCCGGCGGGCGGTCCTGGTGGTGGGGGCGGCCGCGCTGGCCTCGGCGGTGTACGGGGCGTTCTGGCTGAACGGCTCGGGGCCGCCGTAGCCTCGCCGCCCCGCGCGCCGGATGTTTCCCGGTTTTCCCGGGCATTGGAATCCACCTGCGCCAATAAAGCGGGAATAAGAGACCGGAGGCTTTTCCGGACGCCGTATCAGGAAGCATCCAACCCCACCCGGAATAGCCCTGATTAAGCTCCGCGTGAGACCAACTCCACATCACATGGTCATCACAAAGCCAGCGATTCGCCCGGGCCGCCCAGCGCCGGACGGTAACGTCGATTGAGTGCGTACCGATCAAATCCTGACCCGTCTGGAGCGGGTCTTCGCCCGGCTGGACCGGGAACCGGAGCGACCGGCTCATCTGCAGACCCCGCAGATGAGCCGGCACCGCGTCGTGCTCCTGGGGTCGACCCTCGCGTTCTACCTGGCCATCGTGGTGGCCGTACTGACCACGTCCTGGCTGGTCCGCCTGGACTGGCAGATCATGTTCTTCCGCCCGTACGAGCAGTGGCCGCAGCTGCACGCCTTCCTCGACTACCTGGTCGTCCTCGGCCAGCGCGGGCCCACCGCGGTCATGGTCGCGGCCTGGCTGGGCTGGCGCTCCTGGCGGCAGCACACCCTGCGCCCGCTGATCACCCTGGGCGTGGCGCTGCTGCTGCTCAATGTCACGGTCGGCTCGGTGAAGCTGGGCCTGGGGCGGCTCGGCCCGCACTACGCGACGGAGATCGGCTCGGCCGAACTCTTCGCGGGCGGCGATATATTCCCTTCCGGCCACACCGCCAACGCCGTCGTGACCTGGGGAATCCTGGCCTATCTGGCCTCCACCGTGGTCACCCGGCGGGTGCTGTCCGTGGTGTCCGCCGTCGTCTCGCTGAGCGTCGGCGCCACCACCGTGTACCTCGGCACGCACTGGGTGAGCGACGTCCTGCTGGGCTGGTCCGCGGGGCTGCTGATCCTGCTGGCGCTCCCCTGGTTCGAACCGCTCATCGCGCGCACCGAGGCGTACGTCTTCGACGTGCGCGAGGCCCTGCGCCGCCGCGCCGAGACCGGGCGGATGCCCGCGCCGGTGGTCTCCGCGCTCACCCCGCTGCTGTCCGCGGGCGGCAAATGGCAGTTGAGGCCCGTCACGGAACCCGCGGAGGAGCCGGCCGCCGCCCCGGCGGCCACCCTCGTGGCGACCATCGGCGGGCACTCCCCGGCGCCCCGGAGCGCCGTGCACCCGGCCGCCGGGCGGCAGCACGTGATCCGCTCCGAGCGGACGCCCGTGACCCCGGCCGGCAGCCGCCGCCCGGCGCACACGGAGCGCTCCTCCAGCCGCGGCACGGCGGCCCGCCCGGTCGCCGGCGGCTGAGGCGGGGCCGCGGGGCGGTACGCACCACACCCCCGCGGAAGGAAGGCGGGCCGGGTCGAGGACCCGGCCCGCCTTCGTCGTCCGTCAGCGCCACGCCCGGACGTTCGTCCGTCCCGGGTCACGCTTGTGTCACAGAATATCTACAGCCGCCAATTGTTTTGCGGCCGGCGACACGCCCGGCTCACGGGCGGATTGGAATTCCCCCGGAGAACGGCCCGGCAGGCGCCGGGGATTTCCCCGGACCCGCTGGACCGGACCAACCGGATCCCCCTCGGTCCGCTACATTTCCTTCACTTCTCCGGCGTCCACGGCCCGCCCCAGGAGATCTCGCGCGGCCCGGATCCGGTCGGTCAGCTCGGGCGGTTCCAGGACTTCGAACTCACAGCCGAGCAGCATGATGTGAATCAGCAGGACGTCCAGGTTCGCGGCCCCCGTGCGCAGCAGGCAGCTCCGCTCGTCGACCGGTTCCAGGGTGCCGTCGCTCGGGCCGACGACCTGCGCCGCCTCCCGCGCCGGGATCCGCAGCCGCACCAGCGCGCGGGCCGCGTAGACCCGTTGCGAGACCCCGGCGGAGACGTACGCGGCCAGGTCCTCGGCGGGCGGCGGGCGCGGGTCGAACCGGGGGCCGTGGGGCGGCCGGGGCTCGATCCGGTCGACGCGGAAGGTCCGCCAGCCGTCCCGGTCCAGGTCCCAGGCCACGAGGTACCAGAGCTGCTCCGTGCACACCAGCCGGTGCGGCTCGACGGTGCGGCGGGTGGCGTTGCCCTCGTGGTCCCGGTACCCGAACCGCAGCCGCTCGGCGTCCCGGCAGACCGCGGCCAGCTCGCTCAGCACGGAGGCGTCCACCGCGGACCGCTGGGGCCGGCGCAGCATCGGCACGGTGAACTCGTTGAGCGCGGAGATCCGGCGGCGCAGCCGCGCGGGCAGGACCTGCTCCAGCTTGGCGAGGGCCCGTACGGACGCCTCCCCGATGCCCTCGACGCCGTTCCCGGCGGCCGTGCGCAGCCCGACGGCGACGGCCACGGCCTCGTCGTCGTCCAGCAGCAGCGGCGGCAACTCGGCCCCGGCCCCGAGCTGGTAGCCGCCGCCGGTGCCGGGGCTGGCGTTCACCGGGTAGCCCAGCTCGCGCAGCCGGTCCACGTCGCGCCGCACCGTCCGCACGGTGACCCCGAGCCGTTCGGCGAGATCGCGGCCGGCCCACTCGCGCCGGATCTGGAGCAGGGAGAGCAGACGCAGCAGCCGCGCGGAGGTGTCGAGCATGCGCCGAGTCTGCCAGGGCGCCCACCGCCAACCGCACGGCGGGGGAACGGAGTTCAGCGAGGCGCCCCCGGGACGACGCCACCGGGCGCGGGCGCCGGCTTCGGCGCGGGGGCCGGCTTCGGCGCGGGGGCCGGCTTCGGCGTGGGCGCCGGCTTCGGCGCGGGCGCCGCCGCCGGCTCCCGCCCCGGGTCCGGGAGGAGGAGCAGGGCGCCCACCGTGAGGCGGGCCGGCTCCGGGCCGACCGCCTCCCGGTTGGCCTCGTACAGCGCCCGCCAGCCGCCCCGTACCCCGCGCAGGCGGGCGATCGTCACCAGGGTGTCCCCGGCCCGGACGGTGTGCATCCGCCCGGCCAGCCCGTACCGCTTCGAGCAGACCGGCCAGGCGTTCCAGCCCTGCGCGGCGAGCACGTCCTCGGCGACGCGGATCTGCTGGGCGCGGCTCGCCAGGTCGGCGCGGGGCGCGAAGGCCAGGCCGTCGTGGTCCTCCCAGGTCGGCTGCCGGAACTGCAGGCCCCCGTAGAAGCCGTTGCCGGTGTTGATGGCCCAGCGCCCGCCGCTCTCGCAGTCGGCCACGCAGTCCCAGGGCCACTGCCCGCCCGGCCCGCAGTCCCCCGGCCCGGTCCCGATCACCCCGGGCGACCCGGGGTGCGCGGCCCCCGCCGGTCCGGGCGCGGGCGGCGGCGGGGCCGCCTCCGCCCGGCCTCCCGGGGGTACGAGGACCAGCGCGGCGGCGGCGACAGCGGCGACGGCCCCGGCCGCCCGGGGGATCCGGAGGTTCGGCACCGGGCCACGCTAGAGGGGCGCGGGCCGGCCACCGCCGCCCGCCACGCGGCGTACCGGCGGAGCCCACCCGGTCGGCCGACCGCCCGCACCCACCGGAACGTGCACATCCGGCCACCAACTGCGCACATCCAGGTGCCAGTTGGCACACATCCGAAACCCGGGGCACCCGGTTCACCCTTCCGGGCGGCCGGTTCGAATCCGTTCCCTCAAATGGCGTGACCCCGGCCACCGCTGTCCCGTTGAGCCCGGCGAGCCGGGAGCCTCCCGGACCCGCACCTATGCCGAGGAGTCACCCCGTGCCGCGCATGCTCGACGTCAGTGATGAGGTACGTGCCGAGATCGGTGACGAAGAAGCCGACAGGCTGCTCGTCGGCGACGACGCGCCGCGCAGTTACGACTGCACCTCCTGCCGTACCCCCGGCGACCCCGAGAACGAGCGCACCAGCACGGTGCTGTTCGTCGGCGAGGAGACCGCCGTCCTCGCCTTCGCCCACGCCGCCTGCATCCCCTCCCAGGTCGTCTCCGTCTCCGAGGAGCAGCTCCAGGGCGCCGTCCGCAGCATCACCGGCGACAGCCCGGCCGGCCCCGAGGGCGCGGCCGCCCCGCAGAACGTGTCCGGCGGCCAGGCGGTGCTCGGTATCACCAGCGGGCTGGTCCTGATCGGCGGCGAGCTGCACCCGGCCCTGGTCGTCGAGCCGACCGCGCCCATCGCCCGCCCCGGCAGCGACGGCCCCGGCGACGACTTCCTGCCGCTGCTGATCGAGCAGGGCTTCATCCCGGTCACCGACACCGCCGAGCTGCCCGCCCCGCTGGGCGGCTGGTCGGTGCTGCTGGCCGCCGGCCAGCTGCACGCCGTACTCCAGCCGGGTACCGAGGGCAGCGGCCCGGTCGCCTGGTGGCAGGCGCACCAGGCGCTGTCGGTCACCGACGGCTGGCGGGCCGCCGTCAACAAGACCCAGCGGGTCCTGGTCTACGCCGCCCCGGTGGGCTCCATCGGCCAGCAGCCCCGCGAGGACCTGCTGCGGGACGCGCTGGACAAGGCCGCCGCCGCGGGCAAGCTCGTCGCCGCCGCGATGCCGCTGGCGGGTACGCCCGGCGCCTGATCCCCGCGGTACCGAAAGCGGCCGCCCGGCCCCCTGCCACGGGGGCCGGGCGGCGTGCGCCGGGGGTGTGCGGTCCGTCCCGCGCATCCCCGGCGATCTGAGTTTCCCGGCCCGTCACCCCGCATCCGCAGAGCGCCGGTTTCGTTGGCTGATACGTGCACCCATACGACTCCTCCCGCGCCCCGTCCTATCCGAGCGCCGTGCCCGCCATGCGCCCCGTGCGCGACCGGGCCGACAGCTCGCCGGCCGTCCCGGCCGTCTCGCACACCCCGATCTACGACGCGCTGTACTCGGAGTACCTGCGCGCCTTCCGGGCCCTGCCGGGCGACCGTACGGGCGAGGAGGACCTCGGGTTCACGGCCTTCTCGTACGGCGGTGGCTACACCGTCGGCTCGTACGGCGGCGCCTGGAGCGGTTCCGCCTGGCAGCGGACCGACTGGCAGCCCCCCTACATCCCGCAGGCCCAGAGCCACGGCCAGACCCCGGGCCAGAGCCCGGCGCAGGCCCCGTCCCCCGCGCAGCCCGCGTACTCGTACGCCGGCGGGTCCGGATACGGCGGCGGGCGGCAGCACCAGACCGGGATGACCACCGTCCCGGCGGCGCTGCCGCCCGCTCCGCGCCGGGGCTACTGACCCCGGCCCCGCCCGCTACTTCTTCTTGTACTGGGCGCCGCGCTTCTCGCGCACCCGCACCGAGATGTGGATCGGGGTGCCCTCGAAGCCGAACTCCTCGCGCAGCCGGCGCTCGATGAAGCGCCGGTAGCCGTGCTCCAGGAAGCCGGAGGCGAAGAGGACGAAGCGCGGCGGCTTGCTGCCGGCCTGGGTACCGAAGAGGATGCGGGGCTGCTTGCCGCCGCGGATCGGGTGCGGGTGGGCGGCGACGACCTCACCGAGGAAGGCGTTCAGCCGGCCGGTGGGGACGCGCGTCTCCCAGCCCGCGAGGGCGGTCTCGATCGCCGGGACCAGCTTCTCCATGTGGCGGCCGGTGAGCGCCGAGACGTTCACCCGGGGCGCCCACGAGACCTGCTGCATCTCGGTCTCGATCTCGCGTTCGAGGTAGTAGCGGCGCTCCTCGTCCAGCTCGTCCCACTTGTTGTAGGCGATCACGATGGCGCGGCCCGCGTCGACGGCCATGGTGATGATGCGCTGGTCCTGGACGCTGATGGTCTCGGTGGTGTCGATCAGGATGACCGCCACCTCCGCCTTCTCCACGGCCGCGGCGGTGCGCAGGGAGGCGTAGTAGTCGGCGCCCTGCTGGAGGTGGACCTTCTTGCGGATACCGGCGGTGTCGACGAACTTCCAGGTGACGCCGCCGAGCTCGATCAGCTCGTCGACCGGGTCGCGGGTGGTGCCGGCCAGCGGGTTGACGACGACGCGGTCCTCCTTCGCCACCTTGTTCAGCAGCGAGGACTTGCCGACGTTGGGGCGGCCGATCAGCGCGATGCGGCGCGGGCCGCCGGGGGCGGCGCCGCCGAAGGTCTGCTCGGGGGCCTCCGGCAGGACCTCCAGGACGGCGTCGAGCATGTCGCCGGTGCCGCGGCCGTGCAGGGAGGAGACCGGGTAGGGCATGCCGAGGCCCAGCGCCCACAGGTAGGCCGCGTCGGACTCGCCGCTCTGGCCGTCGACCTTGTTGGCGCACAGCACGACGGGCTTGCCGGCCCGGCGCAGCAGCTTGACGACGGCCTCGTCGCTGTCGGTGGCGCCGACCTTGGCGTCCACGACGAAGACGACCGCGTCGGCGGTCTCGATGGCGTACTCGGCCTGGGCGGCGACGGCGGCGTCGATGCCGAGGACGTCCTGCTCCCAGCCGCCGGTGTCGACGACCTTGAAGCGGCGGCCGGCCCACTCGGCCTCGTAGGTGACGCGGTCGCGGGTGACGCCGGGCTTGTCCTCGACGACGGCCTCGCGGCGGCCGATGATGCGGTTCACCAGGGTCGACTTGCCCACGTTGGGGCGGCCGACGACGGCGAGGACGGGCAGCGGGCCGTGGCCCGCCTCTTCGATGGCACCTTCGACATCCTCGATGTCGAAGCCCTCTTCCGCGGCGAGCTCCATGAACTCCGCGTACTCGGCGTCGCCAAGTGCTCCGTGGTCGTGCTGGTCGTTCATGAAGTCCGTTCCTCGTCGTTCGTGGTGATCGGTGGTGCCCGCGCAGCGCGGTCCCACTACTGGGTCAAGTCTCGCTCAGCGCCCGGTGAGGCGCTTGGCGTCGGCCAGGTGGGCGGTCAGCCGGTCCTGGATGCGTACGGTGGCCTCGTCCAGCGCGGTGCGGGTGCGGCGGCCACTGCCGTCCCCGGGGTCGAAGGCGGATCCGAAGACGACGTCGACCCGGCTCTTGAAGGGCGGCAGCCCCGGTATGAGCCTGCCGCGGCCCTCCCCGCTGCCGAGGACGGCGACGGGGACGACGGGGGCGCCGCTGCGGACCGCGAAGTAGGCGAGGCCCGCGCGCAGCGAGGTGAAGTCGCCCTCGCCGCGGGTGCCCTCGGGGAAGATCCCGAGGGCGCCGCCCCGGTCGAGCACGGACAGGGCGCGGCCTATGGCCGCGCGGTCGGTGCCGGTGCGGTCGACCTTGACCTGCCCGATGCCGTCGAGGAAGGGGCCGAGCGGGCCGACGTACGCCTCCTTCTTGATCAGGAAGTGCAGGGGGCGCGGCGCGGTGCCCATGACCATGGGGCCGTCGATGTTGTGCGTGTGGTTCACGGCGAGGATGACGGGGCCCGAGGCGGGTACCTTCCAGGCGCCCAGGACGCGCGGCTTCCACAGCCCGTACATGAGGCCGATGCCGATGCGCCTGCCGACCGCCGCACCCCTGAGGGAGGGGGCTTCGCTCACGTGCCGTCCGCCCGCCGCTCCGGGTCCGTGTCCGCGCCGGCGTTCTGGCGGTCCACGACGAGGGTCACGACGCACTCGATCACCTGGTCGAGCGTGAGCTCGGTGGTGTCCACCTCGACGGCGTCCCCGGCCTTGGCCAGCGGGGAGGTCTTGCGGCCGGAGTCGGCGGCGTCCCGCTTGATCAGCGCTTCCCTGGTGGCCGCGAGGTCGGCGGCCTCCTTGCCGCGCAGCTCCCCGCTGCGCCGGGCGGCGCGCGCCTCGGCGGAGGCGGTCAGGAAGACCTTGAGGTCGGCGTCGGGCAGGACGGTGGTGCCGATGTCCCGGCCCTCGACGACGATGCCCACGGCCGCGTCCGCCGCCTCGGCGGCGATGGAGCGCTGGAGCTCGGTGATGAGGGTGCGCACCTCGGGGACGGCGCTGACGGCGCTGACCCTGGAGGTGACCTCCTGGGTGCGGATGGGGCCGGAGGCGTCCAGGCCGTCCACGGTGATGGTGGGCGCGGCCGGGTCGGTGCCGGAGACGATCGCGGGCTTCCCGGCGGCCAGGGCGATGGCCTGCGGGTCCTCGGTGTCGATGCCGTTGGTGATCATCCACCAGGTGATGGCCCGGTACTGGGCACCGGTGTCCAGGTAGCGCAGCCCGAGCTTGGCGGCCACGGCCTTGGAGGTGCTGGACTTGCCCGTGCCGGAGGGACCGTCGATGGCGACGATCACGGCGGACGGAGCTGCGGTTTCCACGGTGCGGGCACCTTCCTGGTTGCGCGTACGTGTCCGGGCGCGGCAAAGCGCCCCTCTCCAAGGTTACCGGGCCCGGACACCCCCCGGTTCCGCACGTACGTTCTGGCCGCCCGCGCGGCCGTCCGCCCGGCGCGGGCGGCGGTTCTCACTGCTTGCGCAGCGCCCAGCCCCGCTCGCGCAGCTCGGCGGTGAGGCCCGCCACCGCCCGCGGTTCGACCATGAGCTGGACGAGGCCGGCCTGCTGGCCCGTCGCGTGCTCGATGCGGACGTCCTCGATGTTGACCCCGGCCCGGCCCGCGTCGGCGAAGATCCGCGCCAGCTCGCCCGGCTGGTCGCTGATGAGCACCGCGACCGTCTCGTAGGCCGCAGGGGCCGCGCCGTGCTTGCCGGGGACCCGGACCCGGCCCGCGTTGCCGCGCCGCAGCACGTCCTCGATGCCCGCGGCGCCGCCGCGGCGCTTCTCCACGTCGGCGGACTGGAGGCCGCGCAGAGCCTCCACGGTCTCCTCCAGGTCGGCGGCGATCCCGGCGAGGACGTCGGCCACCGGCCCCGGGTTGGCCGACAGGATCTCCACCCACATCCGGGGGTCGGAGGCCGCGATCCGGGTCACGTCGCGGATGCCCTGCCCGCACAGCCGCACGGCGGTCTCGTCGGCCTCCTCCAGGCGGGCGGCGACCATGCTGGAGACGAGCTGCGGGGTGTGCGAGACCAGGGCCACCGCCCGGTCGTGGGCGTCGGCGTCCATGACCACGGGGACGGCCCGGCACAGCGCGACCAGTTCGAGGGCGAGGTTCAGCACCTCGTGGCCGGTCTCTCGGGTGGGGGTGAGCACCCAGGGGCGGCCCTCGAAGAGGTCGGCGGTGGCGGCGAGCGGCCCGGACTGCTCCTTGCCCGCCATGGGGTGCGTACCGATGTAGGCGGCGGTGTCGACGCCGAGCGCGGCCAGTTCCCGGCGCGGCCCGCCCTTGACGCTGGCGACGTCCACGTACGCGCGCGCCGCGCCGCGCCCGATGGCGTCGGCCAGGGTGGCGGCGACGTGGGCGGGAGACGAACGGCACACCGGTACGTGCGTAGGCGCAGGCGCGGGGGCAAGTACGTGCCCTGGTGCGGGCAGCGGAGCGGGCCCGGGCGCGGAG
>NZ_JBEYVX010000114.1:0-16338 GCF_040644195.1 Streptomyces sp. NPDC047014
GCCTGCCGTGAGGCGCAGGCGGCGACGGCCCGCTGGGCGGCCGCCGCGAGCTCCCGCCGGCCGGTGTACCGGCCCGGCGGGATGCGCGGCGGCAGGGTGACCTCGGCCCGTATCCCGCGGGCGCGGGCGATCCGCCACAGGGAGGCGGTGAGCGGGTCGTCACCGACGAAGGCGGGCGCTCCGGCCGGGCTCCCGTCGGCATGGAGGTAGGCGAGGTGCACGGGCTGTACGGGGACCCGGGCGTCCAGGGCCGCCTGGAAGGCGGCGCGGCGGAAGGTGCCCCGGTCGCGGCCGCACCAGGTGGAGCCCTCGGGGAAGACGGTGACCCGGTCGCCCGCCCGCAGGGCCCGGCCGATGGCCGTGACGGTGGCGGGCAGGGCCCGGATCCGGTCGCGCTCGATGAACAGGGTGCCGGCCTGTCCGGCGAGCCGGCCGAGGAGGGGCCAGGAGCGGATGTCGCTCTTGGCGAGCATCCGGCAGGGGATGACGGCGGCGACGAGCGGGATGTCGAGCCAGGAGATGTGGTTGGGGACGAGCAGGCGGCCGCCGCGGGGTCCCGGCGCGCCGTGCACGGTGATCCGTATGCCGAAGGCCCGTACGAGGGCGGCCGCCCAGGCCCGAACCACCGCGTGGCGGGGGCTGGCCGGCAGCAGCCGGACGGGCGGGGCGGCCAGGATGCCCAGCAGGATCAGGGCCGCGGCGGCGGTGAGCCGCAGCACGGCGTGCGGAAGGCTCGCGGTGCGGTCCTCGTGGCCGGCGCAGGCCGCGGGGGTGCAGGGCGAGGTGGGCAGCCAGACGCTCATGCGCCCGGGAGCAGCGAGCGGAAGTGCTTGAGGTAGCGCGGGTTGGTACGGCGCAGCGAGAGCAGGACGTACAGGTCGGCGCAGCCGAAGGCGGCGTCCAGGGCCGGTTCCCCGCAGACCCAGGCGCCGAGGCGGAGGTAGCCGCGCAGCAGCGGGGGCAGTTCGGTGCGCTCGGGGAAGCTGATGCCCTCGGGGTTCCAGGGGATGTGCGGGGTGACGCGGTACTCGGCGGGGGCGGAGCTGCGGGCCAGGGCGGCCTTGCGGGTGGCGGCGGCGAGGACCCCGCCGTCGGCGAGGGGGACGGAGCAGCAGCCGGCGAGCCAGTTGTGGCCGGTGCGGTCCATGTAGTGGGCGAGTCCGGCCCAGATGAGAGCGATGACGGCGCCGTTGCGGTGGTCGGGGTGGACGCAGGAGCGGCCGACCTCGACCAGGTCGGGGCGGATGGGCGCGAGGGCGGAGAGGTCGAACTCGCTCTCGGAGTAGAGCCGGCCGGCGACGGCGGCGCGCTCCGGGGGCAGCATCCGGTAGGTGCCGACGACCTGCCCGCTCTCCTCGTCGAGGACGAGGAGGTGGTCGCAGTACGCGTCGAAGGCGTCGGCGTCGAGGCCGGGCTCGGGCCCGTCGAGGCGGGCGCCGAGCTCTCCGGCGAAGACCTGGTGGCGCAGCCGCTGTGCGGCGCGTACCTCGTCCTCGTCCCGGGCGAGCCGCACGGTGTAGTGCGGGGCGGGCGCGGCGGGCGCGAGGAGGGGGGACACGGAGGGCGTCGGTGACGGCGGGGACGTCAGGGGCGACGCGGGTGCGGGGGACGGGGACAGGGGGGCGATGGTCATGGCGGCTCCTGATCCGGGCGCGGAGGGCCGGCCCGGCAGGTGGCCGGTCCGGCTCCTCTACTTCTTCCGTGACCGGCTGGATTCGACATGACCGCTCTGCGGCCCGCGGATGTGCGGAGGCTGAACTCGATGGGAGGCCGGCGGACCGGCCGCCGTCAGCGGTCGGAGCTGAGGACGCGCCCGATCTCCTCGGAGGCCGCCCGGGCCGCCTGCTTGGGGTCCTGGCCGGTGAGCACGGCCGTCATATAGGGCTTGATCGGGTTCTTGGCCTCGACCTCGGCCCAGCGGGCGGAGGTGGGCGTGGCCCGTCCCTGGGCGGCGCCGGGGGCCATGGCGGCGGCGCCCTCGTTGCCCGCGACGACATGGGCGAGGGTGGTCTTGTTCGGTACGTAGCTCATGGTGCGGGCGAGCTCGGTCTGCCACTTCTCGCTCACGAGGGCGGTGATCACCGCGACGGCGTCCTTACGGTGCTTCGTGCGCTCGGGGATGATCAGGTCGGAGCCTCCGGTGAAGACGGAGCCCGCCTTGTCGGTGGTCTTGCCGGGGATCGGGAAGAAGCCGAGCTTCCCTTTCAGCGCGGGGTTGGCCTCCTCGATCGCGGCGACCTGGCCGGGCGGGGCGATGATCTGGGCGACCTGGCCGCGGGCGAAGACCTGCGACTGCGGGGGCGTCTCCTCGTCGGCCGCCTTCGGGCCGTCGCCGAGGGCCTGGAGCTGCTTGTAGAAGTCCATGCCGGCGAGGGCCTTCTCGTCGTCGAGGGAGCCCACCCACTTGCCGCCGGTCTCGACGGCGAGTTCGCCGCCCTCGTCCCAGACGAACCCGGCGAGGACGTACCAGTTCTGGCCGGGCAGGTAGATGCCCTGCTGCTCGCCCTTGTCGAGCTTCTGGGTGGCCTGGATCCACTCCTGGCGGTTCCTGGGCGGGGTCTTGATGCCCGCGTTCGCGAAGAGGTCCTTGTGGTAGACGACCACGCGGTTGGCGGCGTACCAGGGGATGCCGTACTGGGCGCCGTTGACGGCGCCCGGCTCCGCGAGGCCCTTGAGCCAGTCCTTGCTGCCCCATTCGCGCAGCCCTTCGAGGGTGAGCTCGGAGAGGCCGCCGGTCTCGATGTAGCGGGCGACCTGGGTGTTGCCGACCTCGATGACGTCGGCGCCCTCCTTCGCCGTGCCGTCGAGCACGGCGGTGACCTTGTCGCCGATGCCGGTCCACTCCTGGATCCTGACGTCGAGGTCGATGCCGGGGTGCTCGGTCTCGAAGGTGGTGGTGAACCGGTCGACGAAGTCCTCGGACGCGCTGCCCTTCATCAGCCAGAGGGTCACCTTCTGCCGGCCGTCGGCCTGGCCGGCCGACTGGCCGCAGCCCGTGAGGGAGCTCGCGGCCACGAGGGCGGCGGCGCACACGGCGAGGGAGCGCATCTTCAAGAGGTCACCTTCCGGGATCGGTCTCAGATGGCTCGAAATTGGCATAGACCAATAGGCCGGTCAAGGGTCTTTCGCTCGGGATTGTTCGCCCAAAGTTCGCGGAGCCGGACGTACTGGGGCACCGTAGAACCAGGCAAAAGCCACCCACCGTCGGGAGACCCCATGTCCAACCACACCTACCGGGTGACCGAAATCGTCGGCACGTCCCAGGAGGGCATCGATCAGGCCATCCGCAACGGAGTCGCGCGGGCCGGCCAGACGCTGCGCAATCTGGACTGGTTCGAGGTCGTCCAGGTGCGCGGCCACATCGAGAACGGCGAGATCGCCCATTACCAGGTGGGACTCAAGGTGGGCTTCCGCCTGGAGGGCGAGGACTGAGCCCGCGTCACCTCCCGTAGGACCCCTCCCCCGTCAGGTCCGGCCCTCGATCTCCTGTCCGGACCTGAGCTCGGGCGCCTCCGCCGCCCAGTCGGCCAGGACCACGCGGTAGCCGGCGGCCCGCGCGGCCTGGCAGACCAGCTCGTCGTCGTCCACGAGCATGCGCACCTCGCGGCCCCGGGCGATCCGCCCCAGCACCTCCAGCTTGGTCGTGCGGGCCGGGCGGCGGTCCTGGTTGCCGCGCATCCACAGCCGCCCCTCGGGCAGCCCGTGCCGGGTGAGCCATTCCAGGGTGTCGGCCCGGCACCGCTCGGGCCGCCCGGTCAGATACGCCACCTCGCAGTCGGCGGCGCTCTCCACGGCCAGCGCGATCCCGCGCGCGAGCGGCGGATCGGCCGGCGCGGCGGTGAAGAAGCCCGCCCAGTCGCGCGGCCGCCGCTCCAGGAAGTGCTGGCGGTGGCCGGTGTCGGCAAGGGTGTTGTCGATGTCGAAAACGGCCAGCGGCCGCTTCGGTGCCGCGCTCTTCTCAGTCATCCGGCCAGCGTAGGCCGCCCTGTCCGGTGACAGGCCCGGGCGGGCCGTCGATGCGGCGGAGGAAGCGGGTGGCGGCCTCCTCCTCGGGCGGCGCCAGGACCAGCCGGGCGGGATCGGGGCAGGTGGCCAGCGCGCGCAGCAGGGTGCGGGTGTCGTGGTCGTCGGCGTTCAGGACGCCGAGGACGCGGCCGACGCGGTCCGTGACCTCCGCCGGGGTCTCCGGGCGGAGCCCGTACTCGCCCCCGTACCAGTCGCCCGCCTCTTCGAGGAGGGCGTACAGGCCCTCGTGGTCGTCGGCGTGGGCCAGGGCGCGCAGGCAGAGCCGGTGGAATCCGTTCAGGGTGTCGATGTCGGCCTGGTCGACGGACGCCGCGTACAGGGCGACGCGCTCGCCTCCGCCGTCGCCGCGCTCCGATTCGTCCTCGACGGCGCCCTCGTACGTACGCAGGGAATCGGGCAGGGCCTGGTGGATGTTGAGGAGGGCTCGGCGGCAGGCGGTGCCGTCCAGGTCCGGCGGCAGGCCCCAGATGTCCTCGGGCTCGAAGAGCGTGCGGAAGGTCATCCCGTCGAGCCAGCTGAGCAGCGGCTCGTCCAGCTGGTGGAGCGCGCTCAGGAAGGCGGGATGAGCGGGGAGCAGGCGCAGCGAGGAAGACACGGCTGTCACTGGCTCCTCATCGGAAGATCGCAAGAAGGGGGTGTCGCGGCGATGCGCCGGGGCGCACGGGGCACGGCCCTACCGGGCTACGGGCGGGAGGCCGCGGGCGGTAGGTTAGGGCTACCTTAGAAGATTCCCGACTGTTCGGCTACGTCGATGTAGTCACACCGGGGGCGGAGGATGGGAGACACGGATGGCGGGCAGAGGCGGCGACGAGAGACGTCCGCACGGCGAACTCGTCGCGGCGGTGCTGGCGGTGCTGTGGGAATCGGGTGAGCCGATGACCGCGCAGCAGGTCAACGCCGCCCTGGACCGGGACCTGGCCAGGACCACCACCTCGACGATCCTGCTCCGCCTGTTCGAGAAGGGCACCCTGCGGCGGGTCCCGGCCGGGCGCGGGTTCGCCTACCAGCCGGTCGAGGACGCCGCGGGTCTGACGGCCGGGCGCATGCGCCGTGAACTGGACAGCGACCCGCGGCGCGAGCTGGTGCTCAAGCGCTTCGTGTCCTCCCTCTCGGAGGATGACGAGGACACGCTGCGGCGGCTCCTGGACGAGGCCGAGGGCCGCACCGAGTGACGTACATGCTGCTGCTGGTCTTCGCCACCCTCGCCTTCCCGTGGGTCGGCGCGGCCGTCGCGGGGCGCGTGGCCCGGGCCCTGCCGCCCCGCTGGGCGTGCTGGGCGCTGACGGCCTCCGCCCTGCTGCTCGCCGGCGGGACGCTCTCCGCGCTGATCGGCCTGTTCCACGTGCCCTTCCTCGCCTCCCTGGAGAACCTGCCCCTCTCCCGGACGGTGCGCGAGTGGCCGGCCGTCCTGCCGCTCGCGGGCGCCGCCGGGGCACTGCTGCTCCTCCAGTCCGTGCTGCTGGCCCGGCGCTGGCTGCGCCACCGGCGCGTGCTCAAGCTGGCCTGGCTTTCAGCACAGGAGGGCGTCGGCGACGGCGATGTCCTCGTCGTGCCCGGCGCCGAGGCCGACGCCTACGCCCTGCCGGGACACCGGGGCCGGCCGGGCAAGGTCGTGATCACCTCCGGGATGATCCGGTCCCTGAAACCCGAGGAGCGCGAGGTGCTGCTCGCCCACGAGCGGGCGCACCTCGCCGGGCGTCACCACCTGCTGTCGGCCGCGGTGGACCTCACCGCGACCGTCCACCCCGCGATCACGCGTCTGCGGCGGGCCCTCGCCTTCCACCTGGAGCGCTGGGCGGACGAGGAGGCGGCCAGGGCGGTGGGCGACCGCCGGACCGCCGCGGCGGCCGTCGCGCGCGCCGCCCTCGCCGGATCGGCCCGCGGCGAGGGCCGCGGGTTCCCCCTGCTGTCGGCGACGAGCGGCCCGGTGCCGCTGAGGGTCCGCGCCCTGCTGGGTCCGGCCCCGGCCGGCCCCCACGGCGGTGCGCGCCGGGCCGGCCTCACCGGCCTGGCCGGGTCCGTCCTGCTCGCGGCGGTACTGGCCCTGGTGATGGCCTACGGACTGCACGAGTACGTGGAGTACTCCGCGCGGCAGCTCCTCGGCGTCCCCGCCAGCTGCTCGGACCTCTGGGGCACCTTCGACGACGTCCTCGGCGTCGGCGGCAGGTAGCCCCGCCCCCGCCGGACGGGCGGCCACTAAACTGGGGCGAATGCACCAGCCCACCGCACCCCAGGCCCCCAGCGACCCCTTCGTACGGGTGCGGGGTGCCCGGGAGCACAATCTGCGCGGGGTCGACGTGGACATTCCGCGCGACGCCCTGACCGTGTTCACCGGGGTCTCCGGATCCGGGAAGAGCTCGCTCGCCTTCGGCACGCTCTACGCCGAGGCCCAGCGGCGGTACTTCGAGTCCGTGGCCCCGTACGCCCGGCGGCTGATCCACCAGATCGGCGCGCCCGAGGTGGACTCCGTCACCGGGCTGCCGCCCGCCGTCTCCCTGGAGCAGCGCCGCTCCTCCCCCGGCTCGCGCTCCTCCGTGGGCACGGTGACCCTGCTGTCCAACTCGCTGCGGATGCTCTACTCGCGGGCCGGCAGCTACCCGCCGGGGGCGGAGCCGCTGGACTCCGACGCCTTCTCCCCCAACACCGCCGCCGGGGCCTGCCCTTCCTGCCACGGGATCGGCCGGATCCACCGCACCAGCGAGGAACTGCTCGTCCCCGATCCCGCGCTGTCGATCCGCCAGGGGGCCATCGCCGCCTGGCCCGGCGCCTGGCAGGGCAAGAACCTGCGGGACATCCTGGACACGCTCGGCCACGACGTGGACCGGCCCTGGCGGGAGCTGCCCGCGAAGGACCGCGAGTGGATCCTCTTCACCGAGGAGCAGCCGGTGGTGACCGTGCACCCGGTGCGGGACGCCGAGCGGATCCAGCGGCCGTACCAGGGCACGTACATGAGCGCGCACCGCTATGTGATGCGGACCTTCTCCGACACCAGAAGCGCGACCCTGCGGGCGAAGGCCGAGAGGTTCCTCACCGACGCGCCGTGCCCGGTGTGCGAGGGGCGGCGGCTGCGCCCCGAGGCCCTGGCCGTCACCTTCGCGGGGCGCACCGTCGCGGAGCTCGCGGCGCTGGCGCTGACCGACCTGGATTCCGTACTGGCCTCCGCGCGCCCGGACGGGGAGGCGGCGCGGGTACTCACCGAGGATCTGCGGTCGCGGATCGGGCCGGTCGTGGAGCTGGGGCTCGGCTATCTGAGCCTGGACCGGACCGCGCCGACGCTCTCGGCGGGCGAGCTCCAGCGGCTGCGGCTGGCGACGCAGCTGCGGTCGGGGCTGTTCGGGGTGGTGTACGTCCTGGACGAGCCGTCGGCCGGCCTGCACCCCGCCGACACCGAGGCGCTGCTCGGCGTACTGGACCGGCTCAAGGAGGCGGGGAACACCGTCTTCGTGGTGGAGCACCACCTGGACGTGGTGCGGCACGCGGACTGGCTCGTGGACGTGGGCCCGCTGGCCGGGGAGCGCGGCGGGCGGGTGCTGCACAGCGGGCCGCCGGAGGAGCTGGCGGGGGTGGCGGAGTCGGCGACGGGCCGTCACCTGTTCGCGGCGCGGGAGCAGCAGGGCCCGGCCCGGACGGTGCGCAGGCCGACCGGGGAGGTACGGCTGACCGGGGTGGACCGGCACAACCTGCGGGATGTGGAGGCGCGGTTCCCGCTCGGGGTGTTCACGGCCGTCACGGGGGTGTCGGGCTCGGGGAAGTCCACGCTGGTGGGCCAGGTCCTGGCCCGGGAGGCCGAGGAGCGGATCGGCGGGCCGGGGTTCCCGGTGCGGCGGCTGGTGGAGGTGGACCAGAAGCCGATCGGCCGGACGCCCCGGTCCAACCTGGCCACGTACACAGGGCTGTTCGACGTGGTGCGCAAGCTGTTCACGGCGGCTCCGGAGGCGCGGGCGCGCGGCTGGAAGGCGGGCCGGTTCTCCTTCAACGTGCCGGGCGGGCGCTGCGAGACCTGCCAGGGCGAGGGCTTCGTCTCGGTGGAGCTGCTGTTCCTGCCCCGGACGTACGCCCCCTGCCCCGACTGCGGCGGGGCGCGCTACAACCCCGAGACGCTGGAGGTCCGGTACGCGGGGCTGACCATCGCGGAGGTGCTGGCGCTGACGGTGGAGTCCGCGGCGGGCTTCTTCGCGGAGGTCCCGGCGGCGGCGCGGAGCCTGCGGGCGCTGGAGGACATCGGGCTGGGCTACCTGCGGCTGGGGCAGCCGGCGACCGAGCTGTCGGGCGGTGAGGCGCAGCGCATCAAGCTGGCGACGGAGCTCCAGCGGCAGCGCCGCGACCACACCCTGTACCTGCTGGACGAGCCGACGACGGGGCTGCATCCGGCGGATGTGCGGGTGCTGCTGCGGCAGTTGCACGGGCTGGTGGACGCCGGGCACTCGGTGGTGGTCGTGGAGCACGACATGGACGTGGTGGCGGGCGCGGACTGGGTGATCGACCTCGGGCCGGGCGGGGGCGCGGAGGGCGGCCGGGTGGTGGCCGCGGGCACTCCGGCGGAAGTGGCCGCGGCGGGGACGGGCCGCACGGCGCCGTATCTGGCGCGGGCCCTCGGGGCGGGCGCGGGAGGAGCCGGCTGACCGGGCGGGTCAGGCGTCGCCGGGCAGGAGCTGCTGGGGGATCTCGCGGAAGCTCCAGCGGCCGCGGGTACGGGTGAACTGCCAGACGAGGTCGTGCCGGTCGGGCCAGCCGGCGGGGACCCCGATGACCTGGTGGGCGCCGAGCGCGTGGATCAGGCGGGGTACGCCGGTGTGCTCCCAGCAGACCAGGACGGGCATGGGCGCGGCCAGTACCGCGCGGGCGAGGGCCCGTTCGGAGCCGACCGCGAAGGAGGCCCGTACGGGGGTCCGCAGGGCGGTGGCCAGGGCCGCCACGGTCTGCCGGCAGCGGGCGGGGGCCGCCGCGGTGCCGCCCGCGGCGAAGACGGCCGCGGGGCGGGGCAGGGAGGCGGTGCGGGAGGGGGCGAAGAGCCGGGGCAGTGCCTCGGCCCGGCGCCAGCCGCGCCCGGCCAGCGAGCCGGGATCGTCCTCGCCCTCGGCGTCCTGGCCGGTGTCGCCGGCGTACGGCTTCTCCGCGTGCCGGATCACCATGATCAGGGCGTCGCGGGGCTCGGCCCCCGGGCCGTGCGCGGGGGCGCGGGGCGCCTTCTCGGCGGAGCAGCCGGCGACGGCCAGGGGGGCGAGGGCGGCGGCCAGTACGGCTCTGCGGCGCGGTCCGGACCCGGTGGGGGCTTCTGGCATGGGGCCACTGTGTCCCGTGCCCGGGGTGCCGCCGGGGCGCGACGCGGTACGGGGGCGGCGGGTCAGCCGATCGGCGCAGGGACCGGCGGACGGGCCGGTCCCTGCGGCGGGGCGGCCGCCCGGCCCCCTCCGCCCGGCCCCACCGCGGGGCCTACCGGGTCAGCGCGGGCCCTTGCGGAGGGCGCGCAGCCATTCCTTGTTCATCGCGGCGATCGACGGCAGCGGGATGCCCTTCGGGCAGGCCGTGGCGCACTCCCCGGTGAGGGTGCAGCCGCCGAAGCCCTCGTCGTCCATCCGGGCCACCATGTCCAGTACGCGGGTCTCGCGCTCGGGCGAGCCCTGCGGGAGGACGTTGAGGTGGTTGACCTTGGCGGAGGTGAAGAGCATCGCGGAGCCGTTGGGGCAGGCCGCCACGCAGGCCCCGCAGCCGATGCACTCGGCGTGCTCGAAGGCGAAGTCGGCGTCGGCCTTCGGCACGGCGGTGGCGTGCGCCTCGGGGGCGGCGCCGGTGGGGGCGGTGATGTAGCCGCCGGCCTGGATGATCCGGTCGAAGGCGCCCCGGTCGACGACGAGGTCCTTGACCACCGGGAAGGCGGCGGCCCGCCAGGGCTCGACGTCGATGGTGTCGCCGTCGGCGAAGGACCGCATGTGCAGCTGGCAGGTCGTGGTGCGCTCCGGGCCGTGGGCGTCGCCGTTGATGACGAGGCTGCAGGCGCCGCAGATGCCCTCGCGGCAGTCGTGGTCGAAGGCGACCGGGTCCTCTCCGCGCAGGATGAGGTCCTCGTTGAGGGTGTCGAGCATCTCCAGGAAGGACATGTCCTCGGAGATCCCGTCGACCTCGTAGGTGGCCATGTGACCGGGGGCGTCGTTGCCGCGCTGGCGCCAGACGCGCAGGGTGAGCCTCATGCGTAGCTCCGCTGGGTGGGGTGGACGTACTCGAAGACGAGGTCTTCCTTGTGCAGGACGGGGGCGGCGCCGGGGGCGGTGAACTCCCAGGCGGCCGCGTAGGAGAAGGTCTCGTCCTGGCGGGCCGCCTCGCCGTCGGGGGTCTGGGACTCCTCGCGGAAGTGGCCGCCGCAGGACTCGGCGCGGTCGAGCGCGTCGAGGCACATCAGCTCGGCCAGTTCCAGGTAGTCGACGATGCGGTTGGCCTTCTCCAGCGACTGGTTGAACTCGTCGCCGGTGCCGGGGACCTTGATCCGGCGCCAGAACTCCTCGCGGATCTGCGGGATGCGGTCGAGGGCCTTGCGCAGGCCCTGCTCGCTGCGGGCCATGCCGCAGTACTCCCACATGAGTTCGCCGATCTCGCGGTGGAAGGAGTCGGGGGTGCGGTCGCCGTCGACGGCCAGCAGCCGTTCCAGCCGCTCGCGGGTCTCCCGTACGACGGACACCGCCTCGGGGTGGGTGGCGTCGACGGTGTCGCGGTGGGGGTGGCGGGCCAGGTAGTCGTTGATGGTGGAGGGCAGGACGAAGTAGCCGTCGGCGAGGCCCTGCATGAGGGCGGAGGCGCCGAGGCGGTTGGCGCCGTGGTCGGAGAAGTTGGCCTCACCGATCGCGAACAGGCCGGGGACGGTGGTCTGGAGGTCGTAGTCCACCCACAGGCCGCCCATCGTGTAGTGCACGGCGGGGTAGATCCGCATGGGGACCTCGTAGGGGTTCTCGGCGGTGATCCGCTCGTACATCTCGAAGAGGTTGCCGTACTTCTCGGCGACCTTCTCGCGGCCCATGCGGCGGATGGCGTCGGCGAAGTCGAGGTAGACGCCCTGGCCGCCGGGGCCGACGCCGCGGCCCTCGTCGCATACGTTCTTGGCGGCGCGGGAGGCGATGTCGCGGGGCACGAGGTTGCCGAAGGAGGGGTAGATCCGCTCCAGGTAGTAGTCGCGCTCGTCCTCGGGGATGTCGGCGGGGCGGCGGGTGTCGCCCTGGGCCCTGGGCACCCAGATGCGGCCGTCGTTGCGCAGGGACTCGCTCATCAGGGTGAGCTTGGACTGGTGGTCGCCGGTGCGCGGGATGCAGGTGGGGTGGATCTGGGTGAAGCAGGGATTGGCGAAGTAGGCGCCGCGCCGGTGCGCCCGCCAGACGGCGGTCGCGTTGGAGTTCATGGCGTTGGTGGAGAGGTAGAAGACGTTGCCGTAGCCGCCGCTGGCGAGGACCACGGCGTCGGCGAAGTGGGTGGTGATCTCGCCGCTGATCAGGTCGCGGGCGACGATGCCGCGGGCCACGCCGTCGACGACGATCAGGTCGAGCATCTCGGTGCGGGCGTGCATCTCCACGTTCCCGGCGGCGATCTGCCGGGAGAGCGCCTGGTAGGCGCCGAGGAGGAGCTGCTGGCCGGTCTGGCCGCGGGCGTAGAAGGTACGGGAGACCTGGACGCCGCCGAAGGAGCGGGTGTCGAGGAGGCCGCCGTACTCGCGGGCGAAGGGGACGCCCTGCGCGACGCACTGGTCGATGATCTCCACGGAGATCTGGGCGAGGCGGTGCACGTTGGACTCGCGGGCGCGGAAGTCGCCGCCCTTGACGGTGTCGTAGAAGAGGCGGTGCACCGAGTCGCCGTCGTTGCGGTAGTTCTTGGCGGCGTTGATGCCGCCCTGGGCGGCGATGGAGTGGGCCCGGCGCGGGGAGTCGGAGAAGCAGAACTGGACCACGTGGTAGCCCTGTTCGGCGAGGGTGGCGCCGGCGGAGCCGCCGGCGAGGCCGGTGCCGACGACGATGACGGTGTGCTTGCGGCGGTTGGCGGGGTTGACGAGCTTCGCCTCGAAGCGGCGGCGGTCCCAGCGCTCGGCGATGGGGCCCTCGGGGGCCTTGGTGTCGGCGACGGGGGCGCCGGTGGTGTGGTTGGCGTAGCTGCTCATGGTCAGTTCACCACTCCGGTCATGACGGCGACCGGGACGGAGACGAACCCGGCGAACAGGAGGAGGGCCAGGCCGTTGGCCATGGCCTTGAGGGCCTTGTCGCGGCGGGCCCGGCCGGCGCCGAGGGTCTGGGCGGCGGCCCAGAAGCCGTGGCGGACGTGGAGGGCGAGGGCCGTCATGGCGACGAGGTAGACGGTGTTCCCGTACCAGGTGGAGAAGGTCGACAGGACGTTCTCGTAGGGGTGGCCGGCCCAGGCGCGCTCGTTGACCGTGAGGGTGGTCAGGTCGAGGAGGTGCCAGACGATGAACAGGCCGAGGATGACGCCGCCCCAGCGCATGGTGCGGGTGGCGTAGCCGGCCCGGCGCCGTTTGTGGGCGTACTTGACGGGGCGGGCCTTGATGTCGCGGCGGCTGAGCTGGTAGGCGGACACGGCGTGGGCGACGACGGCGGCGACGAGGACCACCCGGACGATCCACAGGGCCCACTCGTAGTGCAGGAAGGGCGAGCCGAGGGTGCGCAGCCAGTGGGCGTAGCCGTTGAACTCCTCGGCCCCGAAGAAGATCTTCAGGTTGCCGAGCATGTGCACGACCAGGTAGCCGAGCATGACGAGCCCGGAGACCGCCATGACGGCCTTCTTGCCGACGGTGGAGTCCCAGAGCGTGCGCGAGGTGGACGGTTTTCGATCCGTCCGCGTTGCCAGAGCCATGTTCTCGACGGTAAGGACGAAGGTCCCGAAAGGTCCAAGACATGATCGAGCTCATCTCGATAGGCGGGGTCTATGGCGGGGGCTAAGCTGGGTGGATGCAGTTCCAGCAGCTCCTGTATTTCGTTGCCGTGGCCGAGACCCGGCACTTCACCCGGGCGGCGGAGCGGGTGCACGTCGCCCAGCCCTCGCTCTCCCAGCAGATCAAGGCGCTGGAGCGGGAGCTGGGCGCCGAGCTGTTCAGCCGGGCCCGGGGCAACATCGCCCTGACCGACGCGGGCGAGGCACTGCTGCCGCTGGCCCGGCGGATCCTCGCGGACGCGGACACGGCGCGGCTGGAGGTGCAGGAGCTGGCGCAGCTGCGGCGCGGGCGGGTGCGGCTGGGGGCCACGCCGAGCGTGTGCACGGGACTGCTGCCGGACGTACTGCGGGCCTTCCACACCGAGCATCCGGGGATCCGGCTGCTGATCGAGGAGAGCGGTTCGCTGGACCTCGTACGGGAGCTGGCGCGCGGGGCGCTGGACCTCGCGCTGGTCGTCCTGCCGCTGCCGCCGTCGGCCCCGGCGCTGACCACGGTGGAGCTGCTGACGGAGGAGCTGGTGGTGGTCTCCTCGGCGGAGCTCCCGCCGCCGGGCGGGGGCGGGGAGCTGACGATCCGGGGGCTGCGCAACCGGCCGATGGTGATGTTCCGGCACGGCTACGACCTGCGGGAGCTGACGGTGGCGGCCTGCCGGGCGGAGGGCTTCGAGCCGGTCTTCACGGTGGAGGGCGGTGAGATGGACGCGGTGCTCGGCTTCGTCCGCGCGGGCCTGGGCGTGGCGGTGGTCCCGGCGATGGTGGCCGACCGCGCCGGCCCGACCCTCCGCGCGACCCGCATCGCCGGTTCACCGCTACGGCGCACCATCGCCCTGGCCCACCGCACGGACGTCGCCCCACCCCGAGCGGCCCGCGAACTCAAGCGGATGCTGGTGGGGTGAACCGGCGGCGGGCGGGCGGGTGCGATGCCCGCCCGCGGGGGGTCGGGCCCGGGGGCGGGGTCAGCCTCGCCGGGGACGCCGCACACGTTCACCCCATAGCGTACGAGGCGGAGCGCCTGCCCGTGGCCGCCGACCTGCTGGCCGACACGGCCCGGCGCTACGAGCGGGTACTCGCCGCCGTCCGCGAACCGGGCCGGGGAACGGAGGCCGGCATGCACCGCGAGGACTGACCGGCCCGGCCCCGCCCGCGTCAGGACGGTGTCGGGACCGCGTCCGAGAGGGAGAGGGTGTGGATGCGGTCGGGGGCGCCGGGGCGGGCGTAGTACCAGCCCTGGGCGGTGTCGCAGCCGAGGGCGCGGAGCTGGGCGGCCTGGGCGCCGGTCTCCACGCCCTCGACGGTGACGGCCAGTTCGAGGCTGTGGGCCAGGGAGACGATGCCCTCCACGATCTTGACGTCGACGGGGTCGGCCGGCTGCTGCTGCATCCCCTGGGTGAAGGAGCGGTCGAGCTTGAGCACGCTGACCGGCAGGCGCCGCAGGTTGGCCAGGTTCGAGTAGCCCGTCCCGAAGTCGTCGAGCGCGATGTCCACGCCCAGGTCCGCGAGTCGGCGCAGGGGCTCCAGCAGTTCGTCGTCGGCGCCGATCAGGGCGGATTCGGTGACCTCCAGGCAGAGCGCGCCCGGGGCGAGGCCGGATTTCTCCAGCACCGCCACGGTGTCGGCGACCAGGCCGGGGTGGTGCAGCTGGGTCGGTGAGAGGTTGACGTTGATCCGCAGGGCCGAGCCGCCGTGCTCGCGCTGCCAGACGCGGGCCTGGCGGACGGACTCCTCCAGCACCCAGCGGCCGAGCGGCACGATCAGCCCGGTGCGTTCCGCGAGCGGGATGAAGCGGTCCGGGCCGAGCACCCCGTACTGCGGGTGGGACCAGCGGACCAGGGCCTCCGCCCCGTGCACGGTGCCGTCGCGCATGTGGACCAGCGGCTGGTACTCGATGAAGAACTCGCCGCGTTCCAGCGCCGCCGGCAGGGCGTTGGTGAGGCCGTGGCGGGTGATGGCGCGGGCGTCGGCCTCGGCGTCGGCGAACTCGAAGCGGTTGCCGCCGGCCGCCTTGGCCCGGTACATCGTGATGTCGGCGCTGCGCAGCACCTCGGCCGGGGTGCGTTCCTTGGCCCGGCCCTCGACGATGCCGATGCTGCCCCGGACCGTCAGCTCCCGGCCCTCCAGCCGGATCGGCGTGGAGAGGGCGGTCAGGATGCGGACCGCGAGGTCGGTGACCTTCTGCTCGGTGTCGCCGCCGGTGGTCAGGGCGACGAACTCGTCCCCGCCGAGCCGGGCGACGACCTCGCCGGGGCCGGTCGCGCAGCTCTGCAGCCGGTCCGCGACCTCCACCAGCAGCCGGTCGCCCGCCGAGTGGCCGAGGCTGTCGTTGACCGCCTTGAAGCCGTCGAGGTCCAGGTAGCACAGGCCGTAGTGGGTGCCGCCGGAGCCGGCGAGGGCCTTCTCCAGCCGCTCGAAGAACAGGGTCCGGTTGGGCAGGCCGGTGAGGGCGTCGTGGGTGGCCTCGTAGCGCAGGCGGAGGTTCAGCAGCCGGCGTTCGGTGGTGTCCTCCATCAGCGCCAGCTGGTACTGCGGCTTGCCCTCGGCGTCGCGCAGCAGGGACACCGTCAGGTTGGTCCACAGGACGGTGCCGTCGTGGCGGTAGTAGGGCTTCTCCACGCGGTAGCTCTCGCGCTCGCCGCGCACCAGCTCCCCGTACATCCGCCAGACGTGCGGGGTGTCGTCCGGGTGCCCCCACTCGCTGACATTGCGGCTGCGGACGTGCCCTTCCAGGCCGCCGAACATCTGGAGCAGGGTGTCGTTGACCTCCAGCACGTTCCCGTCGAGGTCCGCGATGCCGATGCCGACGGCCGCGCCCTCGAAGACCGCGCGGAAGCGCTCCTCGCTGGCGTGCAGGGCCTGCTGGGCGTCGCTGCGGGCGGTCAGCGCGGAGCGCGCGATGGCCTCCTGCTCGCTGAGGGTGCGCTCGCGCAGGGCCCGCGCGTATCCGGCGGCGATGGCGTGCTGGAGCCGGGCGCACCGCGCGTGGTACTCGGCGGTGGCCTCCACGCCGGAGCCCTCCAGCCCGTCGGGGCCGCAGTAGAGCACGAGGTAGGACTCGATCACGCCGAGGGTCCCGGCCAGGGCCTCGGGGTCGGTGCAGTGCACGGCGACGAGTTCGGCGCCCACCCGCTGGGCGACGGCGGCGTCGAAGGGCCGGGCGTGCAGGGCCTCGGTGAGGGTGCGGGTGAGCGGCAGGAGGTGCCGTTCGAACTCGGGCCGGGTCAGCGAGGTCGCCGTGACCGGGAAGATCGCCCGGCCCCAGATCGTCGCGAAGCGGGAGATCCGGTCCTCGATGCCGCCGTGGGGGGAGGCCGCGGACTGCGCGCCCGCGGAAGCAAGCGTGCCCTCCGACGCCTCGCCCGCGGCGCCGAACACCGGCCCGAAGGCGAAGGTGCCGAA